>JANYEB010000111.1 GCA_025363355.1 Chitinophagaceae bacterium
TTTTTACAGATAAATTAAGTGTTGCACTACTATCACAACCTTGCGAGTTAATCAATCCAGTTTTAGTTTGAGAACCAGCACTAGTAAAGCTTAAGCCATTCCATAAGTAAGGTAAAGCACTTGGACAAACAGATAAATTATTAACAGAACTAGTATTCGTTTTTACAGATAAATTAAGTGTAGCTGAGCTATCACAACCTTGTGAGTTAACAAGACCAGTTTTCGTTTGAGAACCAGCAACGGTAAAGCTTAGACCATTCCATAAGTAAGGCAATGCACTTGGACAAACAGATAAATTATCAACAGAACTAGTATTCGTTTTTACAGATAAATTAAGTGTTGCTGAGCTATCACAACCTTGTGCGTTAACAAGTCCTGTTTTCGTTTGAGATCCAGCAACAGTAAAGCTTAAACCATTCCAAGAATATGGTAAAGCACTTGAACAAACAGATAAATTATCAACAGAACTAGTATTCGTTTTTACAGATAAATTAAGTGTTGCAGAACTATCACAACCTTGTGCGTTAACAAGTCCTGTTTTTGTTTGAGAACCAGCAACGGTAAAGCTTAGACCATTCCAAGAATATGGTAAAGCACTTGGACAAACAGCAATATTTTGTGTTGATGAAGTGTTTGTTTTTACTGTTACAGTCGTACTAGCACTATCCTTACATCCACTGCCATTGGTAACTACATATTTTATAATGGTAGTACCAACTGCAAGTGCTGTTATCATACCACTTGTATTTATTGTTGCTACAGATGTATTACTACTACTCCAAACACCACTGGCTGTTGTATTGTTCAGTGTTGTTGTGTTGCCAACACAAAAAGATGTGGTACCTGTAATAACTGCTACTATTGGGTTAGTATTTACTGTAACACATGTTTCGGTATAGCAATTTGTTGTTGCTAATGTGTATGAAATAGGATTTGGTGCAGCACTTCCAAAAACTACAGCACCACTACCATAATTGCTTTCTCCATTATTACATCTAGTTAAAAACTGATTACTTAAAAATGGAACACCACTTGGATAAGGATTTGCATCATTTACTAACATTGCAAATACTTGTATTGTTCCACTTGGATTGCTAAGATTTACCAAAGGTATTGCAAATTCAAAACCTTTTGTATAATCTCCTGTACCACTATTTGGATTGAATTTATATAAACTACTGCTGCCACTATTTCCTAAAAAAATATTTGAATTATTTTGCATATCATATAAATCATAATATGCAACACCACTTGCCTGATTAATTCCTAATATATAATCAGGATTAAACCCTGCATCAAACGAAATTCCTCCATTCAAATTCTCAATAGATTTATATGGTGCTGCAGTTCTGCTTGTCCAGCTACTTAGACTATTATACCCACCACTTTTGCTATCTATAAACAATAAAATTCTATTGTTACTGCCATTAATAATATTACCTGCAATGCCACCATACAAATAGCTTATATCATTTTTTAAATATAAAGCGTCAATGTTATTTCCAGCACCAAAACCGCTGGTAGTAGGCCCTCCAGAAGAGGTTGCTAACGCACTACCAAATTTTGTTGATATTAAATTGCCATCAATTGCTGATGTATAAGAACGAACACAAACAATATCGCCACCTGTTAAAGAACTTGGTGAATAAGTTGCTGTAGCAGATGCTGCACCTTGCGAAACTCCATTCTTAAAAAATTCATAAACACTACCATTACCAGCAGTAAAAATTGTACTGCTGCCAGCACAAGTTGAAGTGGGCGTAAGGGTTGGTGTTGATGGTATAATAATATTTATTGCACCACTTACATTACTGGTAACACTGCTACAAGTTGATGTGGCAATGCAGTAGTAATATTTTGTGCCAGTTGTTGTGGTTAGTGGAGTATAGATTGTTGCAGTTGCACCACTTATCAATGTGCCACTACTATTACTTGCAGTTGTATTGCTATACCATTGATAACTTGTAGCATTGCTTGCAACCACATTTAACGCTATGGCTGTTGCACCTTGACAATAGCTGATATTTGATGTAGCTGGTTGTGTAGTAATACTAGATGTTGTATTAACAGTAACAGATTGTATAATGCTGTCTTTGCAAGTACCACCATTGCTTATAACAAGTTTAACGTTGTAAGTATTTGCACTTGTATAAATATTAGAGCCATTAGTAGTAGTTGCAGTATTGCCATCTCCATAACTCCAAGAATATGTTGAAGCGGCTGTTGATACAATAGTTGATGTTCCGACAACACTCATATTTTTTAAATAAACACTTCTACCCGCACTAGCAGATGAACTAGTATAAATAAACATTCTAATATGCAATACAGTTGCATCTGCAACGGTTATTGATAATCCAGTTAAATTAAATGTTGCATTAGAACCACTGTTTAATGCAAAACTTTGCGTGCTACCAATTGATGTGTATGTAACGCCATCTGTTGAATATTGAAACTGTGCTACTAATATATCGCTTGTATTTCCATTCGTAACTTTTGTATCTATTGATACTGAAGATGCTGTTAAATTATATCCTGCATTTGGGCTAATAATAAAATCAGCATAGGAAGTTGATGCTGCTGATAATGAAGTAGGCCAACTTGATGAACTTAAATTAGCACCATTTGTACTATAACTACCATTTGTTAAACCACTACTTATAGCCAGTGGTTGACCAGATAAAGTTGAACTTCCAGCACCATTAATACTTACACTTCCAGTAGATGTTAATGCCCAAGATGCCGTGTAGGCTTGTGCTGTGCCAGATGAACCAGATTGAGAGCCAGTAGAAGTATTAGTAAATGTAAAACTATTACTACTTAAACATTGTGGGTTGGTATTAGTAGTAAATGCTGCTGCTGGGCTACTTGTTGTAGTAACAGTTTTAGTAATACTGTCTTTGCAACCAGTGCTGCTTGTTGTAACTAATTTTATATAATACGTTCCAGCAGTGCTATAAGTTTTATTACTGATGTTTGTAGACGTTGAAGTATTGCCATCTCCTAAAGTCCAACTGTAAGTCATAGTTCCTGCACTAATAACTGTTGTAGAGCCCACTAATTGAACATTTGAAATGACTACATATCGAGAAGATGATGCAGATGGATTCGCATAAATATATAAGCGAAATCTTATATTACTGCCACTTGCAACAGCAATAGAAAGGCTGTTATTTGAAAATGTAGTTGTTGAACCACTACTTGTAGGAAATGCACTAGCACTAGCAAGTGAAGTGTAGGTTAAACCACCATTTGTTGAATATTGTATTTGACCATACAATTTATCTGATGTGCTACCACCCGAAACTGCAACATCATAAGAAAAAGAGGTGATAAATAAATTGTAATTATTTACAGGTGCAGCAACAAACTCTTCAAAATAATTTGCAGTAATTGCTGTAGGATAATTGCCAGATAAAATACCAAATTTATGCCCTGATGAATTATAACCTTGGTCATTATCAAACAAACTACCAATAGTTTCATCTTGTGCAGAGACGGTAGAGGCACCAACACCACCAATAGTTGCAGCACCACTATATGTTGATGTTGTTTTGGGCCAAACAATATTTATAGCACTACTGCTTGTATTTAATGATGATGTATTGGTATAGCTAAAACTATTACCACTATTACATTGTACATTGTTGTTAATAGTAAAATTAGCATAAGGACAAACAACATTTGATGCAGATGAAGTAACAGTTACCACAACCGTAGCACTGTCTTTACAACTGCTAGTATTGTATAAATATTTTATAGTAGATGTTCCTGCTGCAACGCCAGTTACTACACCACTTGAGTTTACTGTTGCAATAGATGTGCTACTGCTACTCCAAGTGCCACCACTGCTTAGTACATTTGATAGTGTTGTTGTGCCAGCTACTGGTATAAATGTGTTGCCTGTAAGTTGATTATTAAGGCTATTAAAATTAATACTATAAGATGGTTGAGT
>JANYEB010000122.1 GCA_025363355.1 Chitinophagaceae bacterium
GCAGCACCCAGCTCTTTTGCAAGGTCTAAAAGTATCCCCCAGTTTTCTGGTCCTTTTAATCCACGACCACCACTTACAACAATATCAGCTTCTGTTAAACTTACTTCGCCACTTACTTTATTAGTAGCTGTAACTTTTACTTTGCTCACTGCAACATCAATGTTTAAGGGGCTTACAGTAGCTGTGCCTTCACCAGCAACAACGTGAAAACTATTAGGATTTAACGAAATAATTTTAATGGCAGTTGCAATTGAAATATTAGCAGATGCCTTTCCACTAAACACCGATTTTTTTACAACAAATCCATTTAAAGTATCGGGTAATGCAATAGCCCCAGCAACTAATCCAGCTTTTAAACGAGCTGAAACCCTTGCTGCAACAGCTTTTCCTGTTGTGTTGTGAGAAAATATAACAACAGTTGCACTAGTTGCATTTGCAGCATCAGCAATAACTTTTGCATAAACTTGGCTATCTACATTATTCAAAGCTTCGTTAGCAACTTGATGAATTGTCGCAACTCCATATTTGCCCAAAGTAGTTAAATCATCTTTAACTGTTCCTAACACTAAGCCTTCTGCTGCAACACCTAATTGTTTTGCAACTTGAGAGCCATAGCTCAATGCTTCATAAGATGATTTTTTTACTTGTCCTTCGGCTTGATCTATAAATATTAAAACTTTCATTTTAGAAATTTGGCAATTCGACAATTTGGTAATTCGACAATGAAAACGCAAATAGTCAAACGTTGTTATTAAATCAATTAAATTTTTACTTGATAAAAATAATGTCAATCATTGTCACATTATCGAATTATCAAATTGGCTAATTATATAACCTTCGCTTCTTCGTGCAACAATCTTACTAGCTCTGCAACATTATCAGCAGCTACTAATTTAACACCAGCTTTTGCAGGAGGAAGTTCAAAACTTGCAATGCTAGTTAAAGCATCAATTGCAGCAGGTTCAACCACTTTTAAAGGTTTTGTTCTTGCAGCCATAATGCCACGCATATTTGGAATACGTTGTTCTGCAACCCCTTTTTGGCAACTTACCACCACAGGAAATACAACATCACATACTTCTTCTCCACCTTCAATTTCTCTTGTAACTGTTGCAGTATTTGCATTTACATCAAACTTAGTTGCTAAAGAAATGTATGGAGTATCTACTAACTCAGCAATCATTCCACCAATTGAAGAACCATTATAATCAATGGTTTCTTTACCAGTAAAAATGATATCGTATTGATTTTGCTTTGCAATTTCAGCAATTTGTGCAGCGATATAATAACTATCGTGGCTATCAGCATTTACACGAATAGCTTCATCTCCTCCAAGAGCTAATGCCTTGCGAATAATTGGTTCAGCATCTGTTAAACCAACTGTGACTAAGTGAATAATAGTTGTAGCATCTTTTTCTTTTAATTCAATAGCACGAACAAGTGAATACCATTCGTCGTAAGGATTAATAATCCATTGTACACTAGTTTCATCAAACTTACTATTGGCATCTTTAAAGGCAATTTTAGAAGTTGTGTCTGGTGTTTTACTAATACATACTAAAACTTTCATCGGCGTAAATTTATTTAGTTGTTTATGCAACTAAGTTGCAAAAGTAGTTGGTTTTTTAGATTGATTGCAAAGGTTAAGCAATTATTTTTTTGGAAGAACTTATTTGGCTGTTTAGTGTTTGTTTTAAACTATTATAGATATATAAGGAATAAGAAATCTCTCTATAATTTAATAATTTAAAATACATAAATAGCAACTTGAATTTGGTTTTACGGGAAATCGTTTGCGTAGAAATACAATTATACAAAACACGCCGATTAAACGCATACATTTACCTTTCGCCTTTAATAACATTGTAAAGCTATATGAGTAAGAAACAAATCATCTTCGACTTAGTTCCTCAACAAGGAATCCTTCCATTATACTTCAATAAAGATACAGAAGTAAGTATCGAAATTTTAAGAGCATTATATCGTGCTGGAGTAAAAAGTGTGGAGTACACTAATCGTGGCGAAGCAGCTTTAAACAACTTTGCTGCAATGAAAAAAGTGTGTGAAGCCGAAATGAAAGATATGTACTTAGGTGTTGGTACAATAAAAAATGCTGAAATGGCTCAACAATTTGTTGATGTTGGTGCTGATTATTTAATTAGTCCAGGATTGGTAGAAAGTGTTGCTGCTGTTGCAGATAAAAATGATATGCTTTGGGTGCCAGGTTGTATGACGCCTACAGAAATTATTAAAGCTGAGACTTTAGGTGCAAAATTCATAAAATTATTTCCAGGGAATTTATTAGGACCTGATTTTATGAGTGGTATTAAAGAACTTTTTCAAGGATTGAAATTTATGCCTACTGGTGGTGTTGATACTACTCACGAAAATTTAAGTGGTTGGTTTAAAAGTGGTGTTTGTGCTGTAGGAATGGGAAGTAAATTAATCAGCAAACAGCTAATGGAAGCCAAAGATTATGCAGCTATTGAAAGAGATACTAAAGCTGTAATTGAAACTATAAAAGGAATTAGAGGATAACGATTATTTTAAATGTTGAATTTTAAATGTTGAATTAGCTTGCCATTTAAAATTCATCATTCAACATTCAAAATAAAAAAATGAACAAAGCCATAGGAAAATATCGCTGGACGATTTGCAGTCTAGTGTTTTTTGCAACGACTGTAAACTATCTTGATAGAGCAGTAATCAGTTTACTGAAACCATACATTGCCGAAGACTTCCATTGGGATAAAATTGCTGAAGCTGCCAATTATGCCAACATAGAAATTGCTTTTAAAATTGCTTATGCTTTTGGTATGTTAGGTGCTGGAAGATTCATTGACAAAATGGGAACTAAAATTGGCTATGCTGTTGCAACTGCTTTGTGGAGTGTTGCTGCAATTTGCCATGCTTTAGCAACAGGTGTTGGTGGGTTTAGTATAGCAAGAGTTTTTTTAGGTATCACAGAATCAGGAAATTTTCCTGCAGCAATTAAAGCAACTGCAGAATGGTTTCCAAAAAAAGAACGTGCTTTAGCAACAGGCATTTTTAACAGTGGTTCAAATATTGGTGCCATCATAGCTCCACTTACAGTTCCATTTATTGCAACAAATTGGGGTTGGCAATGGGCATTTATTCTAACGGGTGCTATTGGTTTTATTTGGTTGATTTTGTGGTTTGTTTATTACGAAATTCCTAGTAAGCAAGCTCGTTTATCGCAAGCCGAATTCGATTATATCCACAGCGATAAAGATGAAATTCAAGAAGACAATAGCCCTAAACTTTCTTGGGGTAAATTATTAACTTTCAAACAAACTTGGGCTTTTGCAATTGGTAAATTTTTAACCGATCCTATTTGGTGGTTTTATCTTTTTTGGTTGCCCGATTTCCTCAAAAAACAATATCATTTAAGTAACGAAGGTGTTGCATTTCCAACTGCATTGGTTTATATTATTGCAAGTTTTGGAAGCATCTTTGGTGGTTATTTACCAATGAAATTGATGGATAAAGGAATGCCCGTTTTTAAAGCACGCAAAACAAGTATGTTGATTTATGCTTTTTGTGTTACTCCTATTGTGTTTGCTCAATTAGCAGGTAGTGTAAATATGTGGTTGGCTGTTTTTGTAATAGGATTTGCAGCAGCTGCACACCAAGCTTGGAGTGCTAATATTTTTACAACTGTGAGTGATATGTTTCCTAAAAAATCAACTGCATCTGTAACAGGAATTGGTGGTTTGTTTGGTGGCTTAGGAGGAATTATGTTATCTGCATTAGTACAAAAAAGAATGTTTGTTTATTACGAAAGTATTGGGCAAATTCAAACTGCTTACTACATTATGTTCTTTATATGTGGAGCAGCATATTTAACAGGTTGGTTTATTATGCACTTATTAGTTCCTAAAATGAAAAGAGTAGAAGCGTAAACAAATTATATTAAATAAAAAGCGAACAAATTTGTTCGCTTTTTATATAGTTATTTCTCTCCAGCCATTTGCATTACAATTTTCCATTCCTCTTCTTTTACAGTTTGTACAGATAATCTTCCAAGCCTGACTAAATCCATATTTTGTAATCTTGGATCTGCTTTAATTTGTGCAAGACTGACTGGCTTTTTTAATTTTTTAAATGGTTTCACATCAACTACAACCCAAGCTGCTTCTTCAGTTGTAGGATCTTGATAAGATTCCTTTGAAACCTTTGCTATACCAACAATTTCAAGTCCTTCGTTGCTGTGATACCAAAACAATAAATCACCTTTTTTCATTGCCTTCAGATTGTTTCTTGCAGCATAATTTCTTACTCCATCCCAAAATGTTACACCATCTTTTTCAAACTGCTCCCAACTGTATTTAAATGGCTCAGATTTAATTAACCAATAATTCATAATTTTTTAATGTACGATTTTAGATGTACTAAGTACGATGTAAAGCAAATAACAGATTTGCAGATTAGCCAACAAACTATTCAGCACCCATTGCTAAAACATCAACCAAGTGTAATATTTTTAAATTGCTTTTTTTATGTTCTATGCAGCCATCAATATGCATCAGGCAACTCATATCTGTGCTAACAATATATTCGGCCTCAGTTGCAGTTGCATTGATAATTTTTTGATCTGCCATTGCTACACTAATAGGTTCAAACTTAACTGCAAAAGTTCCACCAAATCCACAGCAGGTTTCAACATCGTTCATTTCTATTAATTCCAATCCTTTTACATTGCGTAAAAGTGTTCTAGGCTCTTCTTTTATTTTACATTCTCGCAGTGCTGCACAACTATCGTGGTAGGTAACTTTTGCATTGAAGGTAGCACCTAAATCTTCAACCTTCAAAACATTTACTAAAAAATCACTTAATTCATAAACTCTATTTGATATCCTATTTACACTATCTTTTCTAGCAGAGTTTTCATAAATTTTTTGATAATAATTTTTTACAAAACCAATACAACTGGCACTTGGAGCAACAATGTAATCTGTGCCAGCAAAATCTTTCATAAACTTATCACAAACATCTTTTGCTTCACCCCAAAATCCAGCATTAAATGCTGGTTGCCCGCAACAAGTTTGATTTGGGTTGTATTTAACTGAACATCCAGCTTTTTCTAAAACCTTAATCATATTAAAGGCAACTGTTGGATACAATTGATCTATAAAGCAAGGAATAAATATTTGAACGTTCATTAAATAATATTAATTGTTTATGTAAGTTGTACAAATGTAAAAAGGCATTCGTTGTGAATGCCTTTTTAATAAAAATATTTTATTGATTTTAGTTTACACTGAAATCATTTTTTTCAACACTTAAACGATAAATGAATTTATCAATTTCGCCTTGTTTAGCTTTAGGGAATTTTGCTTTGATTTCTTTATAGAATTCTAAAGCTTCTTTGTTTTTGTTTAAAGTTTCACAAAGCTGACCAGCTCTCCACAAATACTCGGCACTAGTTAATTCGTCTTCAACAAAAGTTGAAGCAGCTTTTTTGTAGTAGCTGATAGCATCGTCATTCTTTTTTAATTCGCTATATGCATCAGCCATTGCACCATAAGCAACCATTTGAACTGGTTTAGAATCGCTAGAAAAATCTTTTAAATTCTCAATAGCTTTATTAAAATCACCTAAATGTAAATAACTCACACCAGCATAATAATGAGCCAAATTAGCAGCTTTGGTGCCACTGAAATTTTTAATTACATAAAGAACACCCTTGTTTGTGCCATCGCCATCAATAGCTAACTTGAAACTATCTTTTCCAAAATAATCTTCTGCTTTGAACATTGCTTCTTGAGCTTTTTGTTCTTTAGGAGCAACTATAAATGCACTATATGCATAATAACCACCAATAACAACAGCAATTGCTCCAACTATTGTTAATACTTTCTTTTGATATGTTTGCCACAAATTTTGAGCTGTAAGTAACAAATCTTTTTCTTCAGACATTTTTGTTTGTTTTTATTAAAATTTATACGATTTTATTTATTAATCAACGATGAATTCGTAGTTTGAATCTACATAAACATCTTTCAATAATTCATCATCATTTGGCCAAGGGCTTTCTTCCGCAAACTTAACACTAGCTTCTACAACATCATTAATTCTAGCATCAATTGCATCTAATTCTGCTTGAGTTGCGAATTCATTTTCAAGAATTGTTGCTGTAACTTTTATAATAGGATCTTGGGCTTTATATTCTTCAACTTCATCCTTACTACGATATTTTTGTGGATCAGAAACTGAGTGACCTTTATAGCGATATGTTTTGAACTCTAATAAAGTTGGTCCATCACCTTCTCTTGCACGTTTAACAGCTCTTGCAACAGCTTCGTGAATTGCTTCCGGACTCATTCCATCAACTTTATCACCAGGCATATCATAAGCATCTGCCAATTTATAAATATCAATTACATTACTTGTTCTTTCAATTGAAGTACCCATTGCGTAGCCATTATTTTCGCAAATAAAAACTACTGGTAATTTCCAAAGCATTGCAAGGTTAAATGTTTCGTGCAACATTCCCTGACGAGCAGCACCATCACCAAAAAAAGTAAGGCAAACATTATCTGTTCCTCTATATTTTTCGGCAAAAGCTAATCCTGCACCAGTTCCTATTTGAGCACCTACTAAACCGTGACCACCAAAAAATTTATTTTTAACATCGAAAAAGTGCATACTTCCACCTTTTCCTTTAGCACAACCTGTTGCTTTGCCATAAAGTTCAGCCATACAAGCATCTGCAGAAGTGCCTTTTGCTAAAGCTAAACCATGATCTCTATATCCAGTAATGAATGGATCGTCTTGATTTGTTGCAGTCATACAACCAGCTGCAATAGCTTCTTGACCTACATAAGCATGAAAAAATCCTCTGATTTTTCCAGCCATTTTGTACATCTCTTCAGATTTTAATTCAAACTGTCTGATGAGTTGCATTAACTCATACCAATACAGATAGGTTTCTTTTGAAAATTTTGTTGGCACTTGCTTTATTTTTTTTCGAGGGGCAAATATAGGGGATATTACCAAAAACAAGTTTTAGGAAGATTTGGATTCGATTGCATTGTGTTTTAGATATGATAAACTTTTCTTTAAAACGAAGTAGGCATATTGTGTCATATTTGCACTTTAATTGAAACAAATGGATAAAAATTCAATAATTATAGTTACAGGAGCGGCAGGTTTTATAGGGTCTTCTATGGTTCAGTTTCTTAATGATAATAGTTACGAAAATCTAATTATTGTAGATGATTTTGGTGTTGAGGGAAAACGAAATAACTGGCAGAATAAGAAGTTTTCTAATGCAGTTGAAAGACAATCATTATTTGAGTGGTTAGAAATTAACAACCCCAAGATTGCTAGTTTTATTCATTTAGGAGCGAGAACAGATACTACAGAATTTAACTATGCTATTCACGAAGAGTTGAATGTTGAGTATTCTAAAAATGTTTGGCAATACTGCATTCAAAATAATGTACCATTAATTTATGCTTCGTCTGCTGCTACTTATGGTAATGGAGAATTTGGGTATGATGATAACCACGAAATTCCATTTAAACTTCAACCATTAAATCCTTATGGTGTAAGCAAAAATGAGTTTGATAAATGGGCTTTGAAAGCCTCATCCCAACTTTCTCCAAAAGGAGAAGGTGTAAACGAAGCACCATTTTGGGCAGGACTTAAATTTTTTAATGTATATGGCCCTAATGAATATCATAAAGCAAGAATGGCAAGTGTTATATGGCATTCATTTAATCAGATAAAAAAGGATGGAGTTGTGAAATTGTTTAAATCTCACAGACCAGATTTTCAAGATGGACAACAACTGAGAGATTTTATTTATGTAAAGGATTTGATTAATGTTATTTTTTGGATGATGGAGGCTGTCGACAGTCAACAGTCAACAGTTAAAAGTGGATTATACAATTTAGGAACAGGAAAGGCAAGAAGTTTTGAAGATTTAGTAAAATCAACCTTTGCTGGATTGGATTTAGAACCCAATATTGAATATGTAGATATGCCCTTAGATATTAGAGATAAATATCAATATTTCACTGAAGCTAATATGAAGAAGTTGATAGATGCAGGTTATAGGAAAAGTTTTTATTCTTTAGAAGATGGGATTGATGATTATGTAAGGAATTATTTGAACGTAGGATTGAAAATTTATTAAAATGAATAATAAAATAGCCATTATTGGTGGAGGAAATTTAGGTTCTGCAATAGCAGAGGGTTTAATTGCAGCTAGTTTTACGCAACCACAAAATATTATTGTTACTAAAAGAAATATAACAACCTTAGATTCTTTAAAGGAAAAAGGAGTTGTGGTAACAAGCAATAATGCTGAAGCAATTGCCCAAGCTAACTATATTATTTTGGCTGTAAAACCTTTTCAAATAAAAGAGATATTAGAGCAGTTGAAACCAAATTTGAATGCTCAACAACATACATTAGTCAGCGTTATTACTGGCGTTTGGATACACGATATTCAGGAAATTGTTGGTAATGATTTTACAATTTATCGTGCAATGCCAAACACAGCAATTGCCATTCAAGAAAGTATGACTTGTATATGCAGTGTTAATGCTACAGATGCAACAAATGAGTACACATCAAACTTATTTAATCAACTTGGTAAAACGGTTTTTATTGAAGAGAAATTAATGGATGCTGCTACAGTACTTGCTGCTTGTGGTACTGCTTATGCTATGCGTTTTATTAGAGCTAATATTCAAGGTGGAATTGAGATTGGATTTTCGGCACAAGTTGCATCTTTAATCGCAGCTCAAACTGTAAAAGGTGCTGCTGAATTATTGTTACAGAAAAATACACATCCAGAACAAGAAATAGATAAAGTAACAACGCCAAAAGGTTGCACTATAGCAGGTTTGAACGAAATGGAACATCAAGGCTTTAGTTCTTCTTTGATTAAAGGAATTGTTACCAGTTATAAAAAAATTACAGAAGGAATGTAATATTATTTCTATTTTAAGTTTTAGATAAACTGACACTTTGTGCCTTTGTGGCAAATAAAATTCGCTGCAATGAAATCTTCAACAATAAACAAACAACCCCAAACCCCAAACTCCAAACAATTCTCCAAACTTCTTCTTCATTGGCATCAACATCACAATACCAGAACAATGCCTTGGAAAGGAGAAAAAGATGCTTACAAAATTTGGTTAAGTGAAATTATTTTGCAACAAACTAGGGTTGAACAAGGCTTGGCTTATTATAATAAATTTATTGCAAAATATCCTAACGTAAAATCTTTGGCAAATGCAAAAGACGACGATGTTTTTAAACTTTGGGAAGGATTAGGATATTATAGCAGGTGCAGAAATTTGCTACACGCTGCAAGAGAAATTGTAGAAAAATATAATGTAATTTTCCCCAATAAATATGATGACATTATAAAACTAAAAGGCATTGGAACTTATACTGCTGCTGCTATTGCTTCATTTGTATATAATCAACCTTATGCAGTTTTAGATGGAAATGTGTATAGAGTTTTGTCTCGTGTGTTTGCAATTGATTTAGCAATTGATAGTAATGAAGGAAAAAAATATTTCACTCAACTTTCACAAGAATTATTGGATGTAAAAAAACCTGCTTTATACAACCAAGCTATAATGGATTTAGGGGCAACTGTGTGTAAGCCTCAACAACCAATTTGTGATGCTTGCCCTTTGCAAAAAATGTGTAAAGCATATCATCAAAACACCATTTCAAAATATCCTTTTAAAGGAAAAAAACTAACTGTTACAACAAGATGGTTTTACTATTTAATGTTTGAATACAACAATAAAATTCTCATTCAGCAAAGAACTGCAAAAGATATTTGGCAAAATCTTTACGAATTTTATTTAGTTGAAACCCAAGAACAGCAGGATATTTCAAAGACTACTATAAAAAAATGGTTGAATGGGAATCTAAATTATACAAAAAAATTTGAAATAAAATCTATCTCAAAAGAACAACAGCAAAAGCTAACACATAGAACCATCAAAGGCAATTTTATTAGCATAGAATTATTATCACAAATTGAAAATAAAAATCACTTTTGGATTAATAAAAAAGATATTAGTAAATACTCTTTTCCAAGATTTATAAATGCTTATTTGGAACAAACTAACATTTAACTCACGACAAAAACTTCCGATTTCAACTCACGTTTTTTAAAACCACCCCCTTCTTTTAAAAACAAATATCATCCAAACAGGAATGCATAACATTAATGATACAGCGATGTAGAATCCATATTGATTATGCAGGTATGGAATTCTATCGAAGTTCATACCAAAAATGCCACCAATCACAGCAGCAGGAGCAAGTAAACAAGTAACAATAGTCATAACTTTCATCACTTCATTCATTTTTAAATTCACTTGGTTTATATAAAGGTCTTGCATTGCAATCATCATATCACGATAGTTTTCTACTAAATCATTTGCCTGTATCACGTGATCGTAAATATCTTTAAAGTATTTTCTAGTAGCCTCATCAATCAGGCTGCTATCACTTTTTACAAACCCATTTACAAGTTCTCTTACAGGTGCAATACTTCTTTTTAAAACAATTAATTCTTTTCTCAACTGATTAATTTTAGCGAGACTTCTGGTGTCTGGACTTTTGATAATTTCTTCTTCAAGACTTTCAATTTTGTCTCCCAATTTATCCATCACTAAAAAATAATGATCAACAATCATATCTATTAAAACATAGCACAAATAATCAGCCTTAGATTGGCGAATTTTTGTAGCTGCAACTTTCAATTTTTCTCTAAGTGAATTAAACACATCTCTGTCAGCATCTTCCTGAAAACTTATAACATAATGGGCACCCAATACAAAACTGATTTGTTCTCCTTCAATGGCTTCTTTTTGTTCATTAAAATACAACATATTTAATAAGCAAAAAAGATGATTGTTAATGTCATCCATTTTAGGTCTTTGCCCTACGCTTTGTATATCTTCAGTAATTAAATAATGAATATTAAATAATGCAGCAAGCGATTCCACATTCTCTTTATTAATGCCATCAACATTAATCCATTTAACAGTATCTGTTGTTGAGAAACGGCTACAGTCTTTTAACCCAATACATTTATGTTCAGTAAAAATTTCATTATTGTATTCGTAAACTGTAATAACAGATTCCTTTGATTCAAATCTTTGAGGAATGATTGTAGGATTCACTTTTAATATTTCTTTGGTTCTCATCAACCCAAATGGATACAATAAATATCGATAATTTAAATGTTCTTTAAATGACATAAATAGAATGTTAACGCTAAGATATATGAGTATTATAAACAAGTTTCATTTAACTAAAAAAGAAGCTACATGATGTAACTTCTTTTTTAGTTAAAATATTATTTAGTTTAAATTATTGATTGTTCAATTTGCTATTTCCCTTGCTGTATGCAAAGTAAATAACAAGACCCAAAGCCAACCAAGCAAACGATAAAAGTTGGGCTCTATGATCTAAGTTATACATTAAAAATACATTGATACAAATACCACAAACTGCAATAACTGGCAATGCTGGTACTTTAAAGTTACGTTGTAAATTAGGCTCTCTAACTCTTAATAGCCATACAGCAATACATACCATTGTAAATGCAAACAAGGTTCCAAAACTTGTCATATCAGCAAGTGTATTAATAGGTGTAAAACCAGCAACTAATGCAATAATTACTCCTAAGAATATTGAATTTTTGTAAGGAGTTTTATTTACAGGATGTAGTTCAGAAAAGAATTTTGGAATTAATCCATCTTTACTCATTCCTAAAAATATTCTTGATTGACCAAGCATCATTACCATTAATACTGATATTAAACCAACAGTTGCTGCAACAGTAATAATGAAAACAGCCCAAGGCATACCAGCAATTTCAAAAGCCATAGCTACTGGTGCTTTAATAGCGTTTGGATATTTGCCCAATGGATTAAAATCGTGATAGTTCATCATTCCTGTTAAAACCAATGAAACTAAAATATATAATACTGTGCAGACTAATAAAGAAGCGATAATTGCAAAAGGAACATCCTTTTTTGGATTGATTGCTTCGCCAGCTTGTGTAGAAACAGCATCGAAACCTACATAAGCAAAAAAGATAGCAGCAGCACCAGAAATGATACCACCCCATCCATAAGCTTCATGAACTTTAGTACCTTCTATAATTTGTGTAGCTTCAGGAATAAATGGAACCCAGTTAGCACTATGTACACAAAAAGCACCAACTATAATAACAAATAAAACGGCAGAAACTTTTACAACAACTATAATATTGTTTGCTTTAGCAGCTTCTTTTGTTCCTTTTACAAGTAATGCTGTAACCAATAAAACAATAATTGTTGCAGGCAAGTTCATAGAAAAACCAGTTCCCTGATAACTGCCTGGGTCTTGTGTTAACCAATTGGGCAAATGCACACCAAACAATCCAATTAATTTATTAAAATAGCCAGACCAACTAACTGCAACAGTCATTGAACCCATTGCATATTCAAGCACTAAACCCCAACCAATTATCCAGGCAAAGATTTCTCCTATAGTACCATAAGCATAAGCATAAGCAGAACCTTCTACAGGAATCATACTTGCAAATTCAGAATAACAAAGTGCAGCAAATACACAAGCAATACCAGCAATAATAAAAGATAAAGCTAATGCAGGACCCGCGTGATAATAAGCACCAGTTCCAGTTAATACAAATATGCCTCCACCGATGATAGCACCAATTCCAATAGCGGTTAAACTCCATTTGCCAAGCACTCGTTTAAGTTCGCTTTTCTTCATATCTGCCTCAAAGGCCTCAATAGACTTTCTTCTAAATAAACTCATAAACAGTTAGATTAATTTTAAAATTGAGTTGGAAAAGTAAGGATTTATTTTATTGTGCAAATAAAACTTTTAATATTGCTACAATAAGAACAAACTAATATGCAAACTTCACAAGCTTCTGCTCCAAAAAGTAAATTAACTATCTACATTGTTGCTGCAATGATTTTAGGTTTTGTGGTTGGATTACTAGTTTTCAACTATGCAGCACCAGAATTTCAAGTTGATTTCTCAAAAAATATTAAGCTACTGGGTACTGTTTTTATTCGTTTGGTTCAAATGATTATTTCCCCTTTAGTGTTCAGTACTTTAGTAGTAGGTATTGCAAAACTTGGAGATTTAAAATCTGTGGGTAGAGTAGGTGGTAAAGCAATGTTGTGGTTTATAACTGCATCGTTAGCTTCATTACTAATAGGAATGATCTTGGTAAATTGGTTACAGCCGGGCGAAACTTTAAAAATGGCAACTGCAGATGATGCAGGACTGAAAGATTTAGCTGCGAAAACACAAGAATTTTCATTGGCAAAGTTCATAGAACATATTATTCCTAAAAGTGTTTTTGAAGCAATGGCAACTAATGAGATTTTGCAACTAGTTGTTTTCTCTATCTTTTTTGGTGTGGCAACTGCTGCCATTGGCGAACGTGCTAAACCCATCATTAAAGCATTGGATATTGTTGCTGAGATTGTTTTAAAAATTGTAGGTTACGTTATGACTTTTGCACCTATTGGTGTATTTGGAACAATAGCTGCCGTGGTTGCAAAAAATGGTCCGGGTATTTTCAA
This sequence comes from Chitinophagaceae bacterium, assembly GCA_025363355.1. Taxonomy (GTDB): domain Bacteria; phylum Bacteroidota; class Bacteroidia; order Chitinophagales; family Chitinophagaceae; genus CAIVPM01. The sequence continues at coordinate 13,620 of JANYEB010000122.1, forward strand.
ATTCTACGGGGTTTATTATAGTTATTTCTTATTAGGTATTTTACTGCTTTGGATTTTATTGTATGGTGTTGGTTTTTTGATTTTAAGAAAAAGAATGCCTGAATTATTGAAAAGAATTAGTAACCCATTATTAATTGCATTTAGCACAACAAGCAGTGAGGCTGTTTTTCCTAAACTGACTGAAGAATTAGAAAAGTTTGGTTGTAAGGATAAAATTGTTTCATTTATTCTTCCATTAGGATATAGTTTTAATTTAGATGGAAGTATGATGTATATGACTTTTGCTAGCTTAACTATTGCTCAAATTTACGGAGTGCATTTACCAATTGGTACACAACTTACGATGTTATTAGTTTTAATGCTAACTAGTAAAGGAATAGCGGGTGTGCCACGAGCATCTTTAGTTGTTGTTTTAGCTACTTGTGGTATGTTTAAAATTCCAATGGAAGGTGTAGCATTGATTTTACCCATTGATCATTTTTGCGATATGTTCAGAACTGCAACAAATGTTTTAGGTAATGCTTTGGCAACAAGTGTAGTTAGCAAATGGGAGGGAGAACTTACAGAAGGTTCAGTGGTTTAAAATACTCAAAACTCTCGATTACTAACGAATCAAACTCATGATAAACTTGCGAAAAACTCAAGACTCGACCACCTAAAAAGGGAAAGGCCAGAGGTAGAAACCTCGGCCCGTGTTTAATCCGTACCCTATGAAAACAAACTTTAATAATTCTTGTCTATCGGTGTTATATTGTTCAGTATTTCTGACATATATATAAACGGAGGCTCGTTGATTTTATTATGCAGCGTTAAAAAAACATTATGATTTTCATTGATTCGCATACACATATTTACCTAGAAGATTTTGCCTTAGATATAGACACAGTAATAGATAGAGCCGATAAAGAAGGTATAAAAAAAATATTTTTACCAGCCATAGATTCTGTTCATCATCAAGAAATGTTTTTGCTAGAACAAAAGTTTCCTGAAACCTGTTTTTGTATGATGGGTTTACACCCTTGCTCAGTAAAAGAAAATTACCAAGAAGAAATTGATATTGTAAAACAACTACTATCAACCAGAAAATTTTATGCTGTTGGAGAAATTGGATTAGACTTTTACTGGGATAAAACTTTTGCCACACAACAATATGATGCATTTGAACAACAAATGCAACTAGCTCTTGATTTCAATTTAACAATTAATATTCATACTCGCAACGCCACTCAGGAAACTATTAATCTGGTGAAACCATTTTCTAAAAAAGGACTTAGAGGAACTTTTCATTGTTTTGGTGGTACTATAGAAACAGCAAAGCAAATTATGGATATGAACTTTTTAATGGGAATCGGTGGCGTTGTTACTTATAAAAAATCTGGGTTAGATGAAACGCTTAAAGATGTTCCATTAGAATATATTGTTTTAGAAACAGATGCTCCTTATTTAACACCAGTTCCATACAGAGGTAAAAGAAATGAACCCTCATACATTAAAATAATTGCACAAAGAATTGCCGAAATTAAAAATGTAAGTATTGAAGATGTGGCAAGAATAACTACTTTGAATGCTGAAAAAATATTCGGCTGCTAATTTTTGAACGTTATTTTCGCAGCCCACTACAATTTCTGATTTGAAGATTTCTGATTTGAAAATACAAGATACTCTAATCTGTGTTTACTAAATCGTAAATCAAAAATCACTAAATCGTAAATATACAGAGAGGTGTCCGAGTGGTTGAAGGAGCACGCCTGGAAAGTGTGTAAACGGGTAACTGTTTCGAGAGTTCGAATCTCTTCCTCTCTGCAAAAAACAAAAAGGCACATAGATTCATAGGTTTTCCTTTGTTTCTTTGTGCCTTTCTAATTAAAAATAATCGAAAATGAATTTAATAGAAGAACTACGTTGGAGAGGAATGATTCAGGATATAATGCCTGGAACTGAAGAACAATTAAACAAGGAACTTACAAGTGCTTATGTTGGGTTTGACCCGACTGCTGATAGCCTGCATATTGGTAGCCTTGTTCCTATCTTATTATTAAAACACCTTCAAATTTGTGGACACAAACCTTATGCTTTAGTGGGTGGTGCAACAGGAATGGTGGGTGACCCAAGTGGTAAAAGCGAAGAAAGGAATTTATTAAGTGAAGATGTTTTAAATCATAATGTAAAGGGCATTCAGTCTCAATTGGAGAAATTTCTTGACTTTAATACTTCAATACCCAATGCTGCTGAAATTGTAAATAATTACGATTGGTTTAAAAACTTTACGTTTCTAAACTTTATCAGGGATGTAGGCAAACACATTACTGTTAACTATATGATGAGTAAAGACAGTGTGAAAAAAAGATTGGAAGGTGACACAGGAATGAGCTTTACCGAATTTACTTACCAATTAGTTCAGGGTTATGATTTCTACTATTTGAACCTGCATAATAACTGCAAACTACAAATGGGGGGCAGCGATCAATGGGGCAATATTGTTACAGGAACTGAATTGATAAGACGAAAAAGTGGAGGAGAAGCTTTTGCCTTTACCTGCCCTTTAATCACTAAAGCAGATGGTGGCAAGTTTGGCAAAACCGAAAAAGGAAATATTTGGTTAGATGCTACTAAAACTTCGCCTTACCAATTCTATCAGTTTTGGTTGAATAGTAGCGATGTAGATGCAGAAAAATGGATTAAAATCTTCACTTTGCTACCAAAAGAAGAAGTTTTTGCAATTATTAATGCACATAAACAAGACGAAAGCAAAAGATTATTGCAAAGAAGATTAGCAGAAGAAGTTACAAAATTTGTTCACGGAGCAGATGAATTGCAATTGGCTATTGAAACAACCGAAAAACTATTTGCCAACCAAAATGCTGCTGCCGAAAGTTTAAGTGTTGAAGATTTAGAAGCAATGGAAGGAATTGTTAGAATTTCTTATGAATCACTTAAAATTAACGAAGAAATTGATATTGTTAGCTTTTTAGCAGAAACTACTATTTTGCCAAGTAAAGGCGAGGCTAAAAAAATGGTTCAAAATGGAGGTATTCAAATCAATCGAAACAAAGTAGAAGATTTACAAATGAAACTGAATGCTTCAATGTTGCTTCATAATAAATATTTATTGGTGCAAAAAGGAAAGAAAAACTACTATTTGGTAGAGGTGAAGTAATAATTTGGAGAAAATCTTATCAGTGGCGTGAATATTCACGCAATTTTTTTAGCCTGAATTTCCGGCAAGCCAGCAACAACTGTTTTTTTCGTGCCTGGGTTTCCGGCAAACAAATCACAACTAATATTTTCGCCACGGAATTTCCGCCAAATAAACCACAACTGTTTTTTTTGTGCCTGAGTTTCCGGCAAGCTTTTACAACTAATATTTTCACCACGGAATTTCCGGCAAAGAAATATTAGTTAATGTTGGCTTGCCGGAAATTCCGCCTAAAGAATTAGGCTTATCGATACACCTTATTTCAATAAAATCCAAAGAAGCAACCATAATTGACGCTACACCTAAAACTTATCTGCCATTTTTTCCTCTTTATTTCCTTGGCAACAAAATTGACAATACTACCAAAATATTTAAAATAAGCTATGCAAGAGAACGATATTGTAGAAAATGTAACAGAAACTACACAAACAAATTTAAATACTGACGAAAATGCAGCAGATACAACAACCGTAGAAGAAACAGTTGTTGAGAGTGAAACAGATAAACTTCAAGCTGATTTGGCTGAACAAAAAGACAAATACTTACGTTTAATGGCTGAGTTTGAGAATTACAAACGCAGAACATCTAAAGAAAGAATTGAACTTATTCAAACTGCTGGAAAAGATGTAATTGTTTCTATGCTTGATGTATTGGATGATGTTGACAGAGCCGAAAAACAACTTACATCAAGCGATGATATTGCTGTTCAAAAAGAAGGAATTCAACTTGTTTTTAATAAAATAAGAACCAGTTTATACTCAAAAGGAGTTAAAGTAATGGAAAGTGTAAATACAGATTTTGATGTTGAAAAGCACGAAGCAATTACAGAAATTCCTGCTCCATCAAACAAACAAAAAGGTAAGGTTTTAGATGAAGTTCAAAAAGGATATTATCTAAACGACAAATTGATAAGATTTGCAAAAGTGGTTGTAGGAAATTAATGTGATAATATGATGATATGATAATTAGTTAATGAAAATTTTGTTGCTCATTTAATTATCACATCATCATATCATCAAATCATCAAATTATGAAAAGAGATTATTACGAAATATTAGGGGTTAGCAAATCTTCATCTGCCGATGAAATTAAAAAGGCTTACCGTAAAACCGCAATGCAATATCATCCTGATAGAAACCCAGGAGATAAAGCAGCTGAAGATAAATTTAAAGAAGCAGCTGAAGCTTACGAAGTGCTAAGTGATGCTGATAAAAAAGCTAAGTACGACAGATACGGTCATCAAGCTTTTGGTCCAGGCACCAGTGGTGGTGGATTCCACAACTCTAATATGGACGATATTTTTAGCCAGTTTGGAGATATTTTTGGCAACAGTGGATTTGGTGATTTTTTTGGAGGAGGAAGTCAACGCTCCAGTGCCAGAGGATCAAGTGGGGGAGGACAACGTGGTAGTAATTTAAGAATAAAAATCAAACTAAATTATGCCGAAATCGCAACAGGAATTACCAAACAAGTAAAGGTAAAAAAACACGTAGCTTGTAATACTTGTGGTGGCAATGGTGCAAAAGATAAAAGCAGTTTTCAAAAATGTGGAACTTGTGGAGGTAGCGGTCAGGTTCGCAGGGTGCAAAATACTTTCTTAGGTCAAATGCAAACTGTTACAACTTGCCCTTCTTGCAATGGCGAAGGTTCTACCATTACATCTAAATGTGGTAGTTGCAAAGGCGAAGGAAGAATGTTTGGAGAAGAAATGATTAACATTGAAATTCCCGCAGGTGTACAAGAAGGAATGCAACTAAGTATGAGTGGTAAAGGAAATGCAGGAGAAAGAGGTGGTTATCCGGGAGATTTAATTATTCAGATTGAAGAAGAACAGCATTCAGAATTACAACGTGATGGATTAAATGTTGCTTACGATTTATATATCTCATTTCCAGATGCAGTTTTTGGTACAGAAGTAGAAGTGCCAACAATAACAGGAAGAGTAAAAATGAAAATTCCTGCTGGAACACAAAGCGGAAAAATACTTCGTTTAAAAGGAAAGGGATTTCCAGAAGTTCAAGGATACAACAAAGGAGATCAGATGATTTATGTAAATGTTTGGACACCACAACACGTTTCAAGTGAAGAGAAATCAGCCCTTGAAAAACTAAATCATAGCGACAACTTTAAGCCTAAACCAGATAAAAAAGATAAAAGCTTTTTTGAAAGAGTAAAAGAAGCATTTAGTTAATTGACAAATAATAAAGCCGAGGTTTATACTTCGGCTTTATTATTATATATAAAGCAATATTTTTAATACCACAGATTAACTTTTCTCAAACATATACTCATTCGTTTAACCCTATTTTTGTAAAAATTTTATACATTGAGTTTAACCATACATACAAAAGACTTAGTTAAGATTTACAAGAACAGAACTGTTGTAAATAAAGTTTCTGTTGAGGTGAAACAAGGCGAAATTGTGGGTTTACTTGGGCCAAATGGAGCTGGTAAAACCACTTCTTTTTATATGGTAGTTGGATTGATTAAACCAGATGAAGGGCGTGTTTTTTTAAACGAACAAGACATTACTAGTTTGCCAATGTATAAACGTGCTCAGCTTGGAATTGGTTATTTGCCACAAGAACCAAGTGTGTTTAGAAAATTGTCTGTCGAAGATAATATTATGGCTGTACTTGAAATGACCAAACTGAATAAAGTTGAGCGAAGGAATAAATTAGAGTCGTTACTGGATGAGTTTAATTTGAATAAGGTTAGAAAAAACAATGGCGATAGTTTAAGTGGTGGCGAAAGAAGAAGAACAGAGATTGCAAGGGCTTTGGCTGTTGATCCAAAATTTATTTTGCTAGATGAACCTTTTGCAGGAGTTGATCCAATTGCTGTAGAAGATATTCAAACAGTTGTTGCAAAACTAAAGTACAAGAATATTGGTATTTTGATTACAGATCATAATGTAAACGAAACTTTATCTATTTGCGATAGAGCTTATTTATTAATTGAGGGTAAAATATTTAAACACGGAACTGCAGAACAATTAGCAAATGATGAGCAAGTTAGAAGGCTATATCTGGGAACTAATTTTGAACTAAAACGTAAAGATTGGATTATAGATATGGAAAGAGAAAACGCTGAAATAAGAAACAGTGAACAGCTAGCAGTAAATGGTGAATTGTAATTGGTGAGAAGGAGTTTGTTTGTTGAGGAATGACAATAAACCACAAACGATAAACATTTTTAATAACTACAAACCCGAGCTATCGCTTTATTTATAAAGAGGAAAGTCCGGACAGCATAGAGCAATTTACTGGTTAATAGCCAGGTCTTGTTTACAAGAACAGAAAGTGCCACAGAAAATAACCGCCATTTATGGTAAGGGTGAAAATGTAGGGTAAGAGCCTACGGTATATTGCAGTAATGTAGTATATGGGTAAACCTTAAATGCTGTAATGCCACGTATAGGTGCTTTAAGAGCTGCTCGTTCAAGACTGAAAAGTGAGTACCAGGGTAGGCAGCAAGATTTAGTTAGTAATAACTAAGCTAGATAAATGATAGTTTAGAAACAGAATCCGGCTTATGAGGTTTGTAGTTATATTTTTTATTTGAGTTAACTAAATGCCAGTTAAGTAATCCTGCATTTCAACTTGATACTGTTTTGCAATTTCAGCAGCTTCACTATCAAAATTTTCTTTGTCAGATGCGTAAATAATGGCTCTGCTTGCATTTACAAGCAATCCAATACTGCTGTTCAATCCAGCATCACTCACATCTTTTAAACTACCACCTTGAAATCCAACACCAGGAACTAACAAAAAATTATCTGGAATTATTTTTCTAATACTTGAAATTTGCTTTGCTTGTGTTGCACCTACAACAAACATTAAATTGTTAGGTGTTCCCCAACTTGCAATAGTGCTAATTACTTTTTCATATAAAAAATGATTACCTGTTTGCAGCATTTCAAAATCATTAGCACCCTTGTTACTTGTTAATCCTAAAACAATGGTAAACTTATTTTCATATTCAAGAAATGGTCTAATGCTATCTTCACCCATATAAGGAGCAACTGTGATGGCATCAAAAGGTAAGGTTTCAAAAAAAGCTTTAGCATATTGTGCAGATGTGTTGCCAATATCGCCACGTTTTGCATCAGCAATTTTAAAATGTGTATCTGGAATATGATGCAATGTTTCTTCCATCATCTCCCAACCCTTTGCTCCCATTGATTCATAAAAAGCTGTGTTGATTTTATAGCTGACACAATATTCTTTTGTAGCATCAATAATGGCTTTGTTGAAATTAACAATGGCATTGGGTGATAGTTGTAAATGTTTGGGTATTTTACAAAGTTCAGTATCTAATCCTACACATAAATAAGATTTTTTATCAAGAATGTGCTGTGTAAGTTGCTGCTTGGTCATTGCGTTTTATTTATGCAAATAAACAAATTAACTGATTAGCCAATAAACTAATTAACGGCTCTTATCTTCGCAAAATGATATCGATTCTCTTGCAAAATCTTCAATTCAAAGCTTTTCACGGTTTATATGCCGAAGAAAAAGTTTTAGGCAATGTTTTTGAAGTAAATCTTACCGTGAAATATCAGCCAGAAATATTGCCAATTATTAACATTGAACAAACTATCAATTATCAAAATTTGTTTGACATTGTAGCAAGAAGAATGAATGTTGCAACAGAGCTTTTAGAAACCTTGGTTACATCAATTTCTAATGATATTGAAACATCGTTTCCTTTTATTGAAAATATAGAAATATCAATCACAAAAAAAAATCCACCAATCAAAGGCTTTAATGGCAGTGTTGCTGTTAGTTTTGAGAAAATTATAACGAAAGAATAATGAGAAAGTTTTTTTTTATAGCTGCGTTAACGATAGCTACAAACATTTTTGCACAGGAAACATCTGTTTTGCTTAAAGAAGCATACAACCTTGAGTTAAAGTTTAATGAACCCGATGCTCTTGCCAAATACAAACAGGTTTTGGTGAACGAGCCATCTAACTACAAAGCTTTGTCAAGAGCTGCTGAGTTAAGCTGCTCTATTGGTGCAAGAAACACTAATGCTAAAGATAAAAGATTGCTCTATGAAACTGCGTTAGCTTTTGCAAACAGAGCTCTTGTTGTTGATAGTAATAGTGCAAACTCATTTTACTTGTTATCACTAGCAAGTGGTAAAATGACTGAAGTTGAAACTGAAAATAAAAAGAAAGTTGCTTTTGTTAGAGATATTAAAGTGTATGCTGACAAAGCTTTACAAATAAACCCTAATCACGCACTAGCAAATTTTATTGAAGGTAAATGGCATTATGAAATGGTTACACTTGGTTGGACAAAAAAACTGGCTGTAAAAACTTTATATGGTGGTTTGCCAGACCCATCAATAGAAAAATGCATTGATTATTTAGAGAAGTGTAAAAAAAATGATCCGTATTTTGTGCTGAACTATCTCACTTTAGCAAAAGCATATAAGGAAAACAACAATGCAGTTAAAATGTTGGAAGTATTGAATCAATTAGTGAAATTACCCAAACGAAATTTTGATGATGCAGCATATATTGATGAAGGAAAAAAGATGCTGGCTGACGAGCAATAAAACCTGTTAATTTGTAATATCAAAAATTAAAAATGGAACTACAACAATTATTTCAAGAAGCAGTAGCAACAAGCAAAACCTTAGCAGAAAGACCAGATAATGAAACGTTATTAAAACTATATTCTCTATACAAACAAGCAACTGAAGGCGACAATTCAGGCGATGCTCCATCAAATCCATTTGACTTTGTAAACAAAGCAAAACACAATGCTTGGGAATCTTTGAAAGGCACAACAAAAGATAGTGCTATGCAACAATATTTGAATTTAATGAAGCAATTAAAAGGATAATTAATAACTAGATTATGACAATTATTTTTCAAATATTATTCATACTCATTCTTTCTGTTGGAACATTTTTGTTCTATAAAAAAGCAGCTGAAATTCGTAGAAATATTTTGCTAGGGAAAGATGAAAATTTTGGTGACAACAAAGCAGAGCGTTGGAAGAATCTTGTTTTATTGGCTTTAGGTCAAAAGAAAATGTTCAAGAATCCTCTAGTAGCTATTATGCACTTGATTATTTATTTAGGTTTTATTATCATTAATATTGAAGTGCTTGAAATCGTTATTGATGGCATCACTGGCAAGCACAGAATTTTTGCTCAACTAATACCCTCATCACTGTATTCTTTTCTAATTAATTTCTTTGAAATATTGGCTTTTGGTGTATTTGCAGTGTGTGTTGTTTTTTTTATTAGAAGAAATGTTATCAAACTAAAACGCTTTGCTAGCAACGATTTGGCAGGATTTCCCAAAAGCGATGCAAATTATATTCTTATCACAGAAATTGTGTTAATGTCTTTGTTTTTAACAATGAATACTTGTGATACGATTTTGCAACAAAGAGGAGTTGAACATTATATTCTAACAGGAGATTTTGTTATATCATCTCATTTGCAATTTATTTTTAATGGGCTTGGTACAGGTTCTTTGGAAGTACTTGAAAGAGTTTGTTGGTGGATGCATATACTAGGAATATTTGCCTTTTTAAATTACTTACCTTACAGCAAACATTTGCACGTTTTATTAGCTTTTCCAAATGCTTATTATGCACGACTTCAACCTCAAGGCACAATGAAAAATATGCCAGCAATTCAGAATGAAGTATTGTATGCAATGCAGCCAGAATTAGCCCCAATAGATGCTGCTGCTCCTGCAAGTTTTGGTGCAAAAGATGTGTTTGATTTAAGTTGGAAAAATTTGCTAGATGCTTATAGTTGCACAGAGTGTGGAAGATGCACTGATGCTTGTCCTGCAAACATAACTGGCAAACTTTTAAGCCCTAGATCTATAATGATGAAAACTAGAGATAGACTAGAAGAAATTGGCAAAAACATTAACATAAATAAAGAGTTTATTCAAGATGAAAAATCTTTATTGCATAACTATATTTCTGTTGAGGAATTAAGAGCCTGTACAACTTGTAATGCTTGTGTAGAAGCTTGCCCAGTAAGCATCTCACCATTAGAAATTATTGTTGAATTGAGAAGGAGTTTGGTAATGGAAGAAAGTAATTCCCCACAAGAATGGAATGGAATGTTTAGCAATATTGAAAACAATTTTGCACCTTGGAAATTTAGTCCAGATGAAAGAGATAAATGGACTGAAACTAATTAATAATATTTTGTTGAAAGATGCTTTAGTTAAGCATCTTTTTTTATTATTTTTTTTGAATTAAATAATACACTTGCAAAGTTCAAACACCACTATTTTTGTTCAATAAATTTCTATGACACCATTTTCTAATAAAGTTATTGTAGTTACAGGAGGCTCTGATGGAATAGGAAAAGCATTGGTAGAAGCTTTCCTAAAATTAGATGCTAAAGTTGCCACTTGTGGAAGAAACCACGATAAATTATATCAACTTCAACAACAAAATGCAGGCAAATCTCTTTTAGTTCATACAGCCGATGTGAGTAAAGAACAAGAGTGTGAAAACTTTATAAAAATGGTTGTTGATGCCTTTGGAACTATTGATATACTTATTAATAATGCAGGTATTTCAATGCGTTCGATGTTTGCAGATGTTGAGCTAGATACTTTACGAAAAGTGATGGATATTAACTTTTGGGGAACTGTTTATTGCACCAAATTTTCTTTGCCATATATCATCAAAAATAAAGGAACAATCGTTGGTGTTTCTTCTATTGCTGGCTACAGAGGTTTGCCAGGAAGAAGTGGCTATTCTGCAAGTAAATTTGCTGTTAATGGTTGGTTAGAAGCAATACGTACAGAGCTTTTAGATACTGGCGTGAATGTAATGTGGGTTTGCCCTGGATTTACAAGCTCAAACATTAGAAATGCAGCATTAAATAAAGATGGAAAAGCACAAGGAGAAAGCCCTTTAGATGAAGGCAGTTTAATGACATCTGAAGAATGTGCAAATCATATCATCAAATCAATCATCAAAAGAAAAAGAACATTGGTATTAACTTTCACAGGAAAAAGAACAGTTTTTATGAACAAGTTTTTTCCTACGTTAGCAGATAAATTGGTACATAAATTTTTCTTTAAAAATGGAGTATTAGTGAAATAAATTTCACACAAAAAATTACTGAATGGCAATTGTTACACTTTCAACAGATATAGGTCAACAAGATTACATTGTTGGAGCCATCAAGGGGCAGTTATTATCATATAATCAAAGTTTGAATATTGTAGATATTAGTCATTATTTATCTCAATCAAATTTTCCTGAAGCTGCATATATATGTAGCAATGCATTCCAGCATTTTCCTAAAAACACTATTCACATTGTTTTGCTACACTTCTTTGAGAATAAAGTAAATCACTTGCTTGTTGCAGAGCATAAAGGCCAATTTATCATTTGTGCAGATAATGGTATTTTAATGATGATAACGAATGAGCGACCATCAAAAGTTCATAAAATATCATTTTCTAATTCAAAAACTTTTCTTGAAACAACAAACCTAATTGCACAAAATGTGAATGAATTAAGCAAATGTTTTAGCATTGATACAATTGGAGAAATATTTACAGAATATTTAACGAAACTGCCTTTGCAGCCAACGATATCAAACAATTGGATTAAGGGACAGATTATTTTTATAGATAATTTTGAAAACGTAGTCATCAATATTACCAAACCCATTTTTGAAGAGCAACGTAAAGGGAGGCGTTTCAATATTGTATTAAAAAGAAACGAGGTTATTGAAGATTTAAGCGATAATTATTTATCTGTTGGGGAAGGAGAAAAAATTGCTTGGTTTAATAGTGCAGGCTATCTTGAATTGGCAGTAAATAAAGGAAATATGGCTGGTCTTTTTGGTTTGCAAGGATTCAGCGAGATTAATTATAAAGAAGGAAAATCTATGCAGAATAAACTGTTTTATTCAACAGCAACTATCTTCTTTGAAGATTAAATTTATATCATGAAATATTTGTTTTGCTTTATCATATTAATGTCTTGTGGCAACAAGCAATATCAACCAGCAGAAGATGCTTTAGATGCTGCAAGAGAGTTTAAAAGTGCTTGCTTAAAAGGAGATTTTAAAAAGGCTAAATTTTACATAGTTCAAAATCAAAAAAATAAAAACCTAATTTTTAATATTTCCGATGAATATTTTAAAAATACAGAAGCTCAAAAACGCGAGTTAGCCAATGCTTCGCTTAGAATTATATCAACCAAAGAAATTGATTCAGTTTCCTCTCAAATTGTTCTCAGTAGTTCTTATGATAAGAGTATTGATACTTTTTTTGCCATTAAGGAAAATAACGTTTGGCTTGTAGATTTCAAAAAATAAAACTATTCTATGCTACGAAATATTTTATTTGTTGCTTTTGGTGGCTCAATTGGAAGTGTTTTTCGTTATTTAATGGGATTGTTTATTACTACAAAAAAAATTCCAGCGGCAACTTTTGCAGTTAATATTTTGGGTAGTTTTTTAATAGGGTTGTTAATGGGCTATATAATTAAACAAACTAACGCTCAAACTTGGCAACTGCTATTGGTTACAGGTTTCTGTGGCGGTTTTACAACCTTTTCTACATTCAGCTGGGATGTTATTGTAATGCTGCAACAGCAGCGATATTCAACAGCATTTTTTTATATCATAGCCACACTTCTATGTGGTGTTGTATTTACTTTTTTAGGATTGGAACTAGCAAAGTATTTGAACCAATAATTACAAGAAACACCTTAGACAACTACAGTGTGTTGATAAAATTGCTTTACTAACTAATTTTAGCGTAATACTTTTGTAAAAACAAATCCCAATCTATGAAAAAGCACGTTCCTGCTATTAAAGTTGTGTTCTGGACAATCTTCATTCTATCTATTGCCTTTATTCGTTGTAACAAACCCTATTTGTAGTAGTTATTGCAAGTAAAAAACTTGATAAGGTAATTTATGTATGAATTGATACAAACAAAAAAGCTACAAATAAATTTGTAGCTTTTTTTGTGATCCCGCTGGGACTCGGACCCAGGGCCCCATCATTAAAAGTGATGTGCTCTACCAACTGAGCTACGAGATCATTCCCCTTTTTTTCGGAGTGCAAAAATAGGAGTAAAATGTTATTAGCCAAATATTTTAAAAATTATTTTTATAAAATATTAATCTTCTCTATACTCAGATATTATTTTACCCCAACTATACTTACCAATTGTACTAAATAAAAAGTAGGTGGCAGCTAATGAAATAGGTATAAGAACAAGTACTAGCCAAGTATGTGGATATATAAAAAAATGAATTACACCAACAGAACCACCAATAATCATCATTAAAAAGTTTTTAATTACTGATAAAAAATTGGGTTTGTATATGGTTGTAGAGAATGGTAAATATTTAACAGAAGACATTGACATAATTGTTATAATGAATAACTGATTACTTATTGCCAAAATCATATTGGGAATAACCGAAAAGCCAATAAAACCAGTTGATGCAAGTAATGCAACAGTTGCAAGAGGAAAAAAGAACATTACTGTTACTGCTTTAATAGAACCAGCAATGATTTCTCCAGGTTTAGAAATAGGTGTTATAAAATATATCCAAGCTGCTTTGTATTTGTCACTCATTACAATGCCACCTAAAGCAGTTAATATCATTAAACTTGAAAAATAAATTATTAGTAAAATAAATATTCTGCCAGATGATGTTTGACTAGCAATTGCAGCACTCATTTCTGATAAACTAACTTTTTTCTCTCTAAATAGCATCATAAAGATTATCACAATCATATATCCAATACCAGGATATACTTTCATTTTAAAATCTCTACTTCTCATCATCATTTTCCAAGTAAATAGAAAGCCCATTCTTTCTGTGCCAGACTTTGTTATCATTTTTGCCCACCACTCACTGTAATTTTTTTTGCTAAAATTTTCTTTTGTTAGTTTAGGCTGATTTGTTTCTGCACTTCCAGATGTAATTAGAGTTAGTTTTTGATTAAATGATGGGGCAAAATATTTTATAACAACCCATAATGATACAATTGGAGTTAAAACAGCTAGTAATATGCAAACAATACTTGTGCTGTTGAAACTTAATGTATATAGGCTATTCCACGCATTGGCAAACCAAAAAGTTGGTAGTAATTTAATCCATTTGTACTTACTGATATTAAAATCTCCATTTGATTTAGCAATCATTCGAGGTAGCACTTGCCATCCAGCATAAATACCAATTGCAAATGCAATTTGAATATAACTGATAATGTTTTTAAACTTTTCAGGCGTTGTGATTTTTAAAACTAGTAGGTAAAAAGCATTGATTAGAAAAACAGTAAATAGCGTTATTAAAACTACCAAAGGCGTAAATAAAAGCAAACCATGAAAGCCTTTTTGAACTGTAATGAATATTGCAGTTGGAATGCTTAATGGCAAAACCATTTTACTGATGTGAATGATAATATGCAGCAGCCTTGAAAGTACAAATGTTCTGTCGTTCACAGGCTTGGGCAAGATGATAAAATTATCTCTTACATCTAATAAAACACTTGTAAAATCTGTAATAAGTGTTAATGATAGCAGCACAACAAACAGGGTAAAAAATAAAGTAAGATTTGTTGTGTAATCATCACTCATTGTAAAAACCATTAAGTAAAATAAACCCATAAAAAGGGAAGATAACATTCCCCATAGTGTTGCATTGCTGATTTCTTTTTTGTTATTCTGTTGCTTACGCATTTGATGAAAAGAACTAGGTCGTCTATCATCCATTATTAGCTTAACAGTAAGTATAGCTTCTAAGTGCTGCATATTGCAGCCAAGTTTTTTATAAAAACTTTTAGGTAACAGAAATATGTATAGTAAAAATTTATTGAGCCAATTCATTATTAAAGATTTTGTTTAAAAGCATTCATTAATTTATCTGCTGCATTACCTAAATCTTCTTTAGAAGTTAGTTGAGCAAATATGTTCTCTAAACTGTTGTTACCTTGCTGTTGTTGCAGCTCTTCAAAAGTTCCATTAGCAATAACAGTTCCTTCATTAATTAAAACAATTTTATCACTTACTTTTTCAACCACATCCATCATGTGGCTACAATAAAAAATAGTTTTGCCATCCTTTGCTAGCTTACTAATTAAGTCTTTAATGATTATAACACTATTTGCATCAAGTCCACTTAAAGGCTCATCTAAAATAATAATATCTGGGTTGTGTAATAAGCCAGATGTTATTAAAACTTTTTGTTTCATTCCTTTGCTAAATGTATCCATTCTTTGGTGAATGTTACCTTCAAGCCCAAATGCAGCAAGCATTGTGTGCATTCTGTCTTCAATAATATTACTAGGCAAATTGTATAATTCTCCCATAATATTTAAAAATTCATTAGGTGTTAAAACATCATACAGTTCTGCTAATTCTGGCACATAACCAATAACACTTTTTACTTCAACAGGGTTTTTATTTACATCATAACCTTTAATAATTGCTTCTCCCTGAAAATCACTTATCAAGCCACAAAGAATTTTAACAGTAGTACTTTTACCTGCCCCATTGGGGCCAATATATCCAATAACCTGACCAGGATATATATCAAGATTAATGTTTTTCAAAACTGCTTTAGTGCCGTAGTTTTTATAAATATTTTTCAAAGAAATGATGGGTTGCATTGCTATTATTATTTGTTGTAAAGATGTAATATTTTATCATTCACTAAAAACATTCATTTCTCTTTTTTTTAATGGTATATTTACTTGCAGTTTTTGCAATAAATTAAATGATGAACTTCTTGGTAAAATATTTTCTAGTCTTTTTTTTGTGTATCGCCTTTAGCAGTGTTTCAAATGCTCAAAAATCTGTTTCACTAAATCCTCAACAAATTAGTGCTTTAGCTTATCTTGATAGTGTAGGCAAAGTTGATTCAAGTATTTACTGGCCTAATATCAAGCCCAAACTCTTCATTCAAAATATTCGAAAAAATATTATCAGCCCAACATTTATATATGCTGGTTCTAACACAAATTTTTGTGGCTATGCAGCTTTAAGTTATAGTTGTATTAGCACATATCCTTTGCGTTATACCAAGTTTATAATTGAGCTGTATAAAAATGGTAAAGCAGATTTTCGAAAGGTTCATTTCAATCCATCCGATAAAGTAAAACAGGCAACTGGCCAGTTGAAATTTAAAGGAGAATTAGATATTAATCACGCAGATCAAATGTGGTATATGTCGTTGGCAGATAACTTTAAAGGCTATATAAATTGGTTGAGTTTAACTTATGGTCCAGGTAAAGAAAATGTGCTTTGGCCATCTACAAATTTTGCAAAATTTAACAGAATGCTCAGGCGTATTTGTGATTATAAAGTTGATGCAGTTGGCTCTGATTTAATTAGACCAATTTTTAGCGATATAACTGCTTTTTTAAATCAAAAACTTGCTGAAAATCATCAAGTGTTTTTGTTTCTTAATAATGCTATTCTTCACAAAAGCAATCATAATAAAGTTAAGTTCCGATTTCCAACACACTATGTTGTTCTCTTCAGTATCACAGAAAGTGCTGGTATGACTAATTTAACCTATTGGGATTATGGTTTTAAAACATTGTTGCAATTACCAACAGAAACGTTTAAGGATATTCTTTTTGGTGTAACGTGGTGTAATAAAAAAGCAGAGGAATGAGATTAATAAAAACGATAATAATAATAGCTGTGATGTCTTGCTTTTTTGTAAGCTGTTCAACAACTTTGCCAAGCCATTATCCAGAAAAATATTATAAGCAGAATGAAGCCGCTATTATTGGCATTGAGAGTAACTACAGCAATATCTATAAACAAAAGCCTTTGGTGATTGCGTTTACAGATAATGCCTTTCGCTATGTAACAGTTGAAATGAAAACAGATTCTATGCGATACGTATATGAATTTAAAAGTACAGAAAAGCGATTAGCTGATACATTGCAAAAATTTGGATACGACGTCATTTCTGTTTTGAAACTTATCAAGGATATGCAGCAAATCAAATGCACTTGGATAAACAGATTGGAGTATTATGTTGATGATAAAAAACAAAACCTCATTTTCTTATCTATTCGTCCAAAAGCATTTGATGTAATGTTTTCTGGAAAAAAATATTACACACTCACATTCTACAGTCAGCCACAGTATTATGATTCAGAAGGAAGATTGCTTGACAAAAGAAACAGAAAACGATTAAGAAAAATTAATAACGAAGTTTTCTGGCGTATTAATAGCAAAGTTTGTTACACAGTTTCTGATAGATTTAGGTAGTTACGCTAGCATCTTTTTTAAAATAAAATTTGCTTGTATTTATATTTAATAGATAAAACAAATACCTTTCCATTTCAATTGAAATAATCTTCAATTGAATAACGATTGATACAAAATTTTCACACTAACAAGATTTCAAATGGAACTTAAAAGATTGTTTGATGCCATAGATTTTCAACTTCATAAATTTGGTAACAAGACAGACACACTTACCTCAAAAGTCAATGGAACTTGGACTCCAAATAGTACTGAAGCAATTCAAGAAGCTGTTAATAAATTAAGTGCAGGTTTAATAAGACTTGGTGTTAGTGGAAATGATTTAACAGCTGAAGGAGCTGATAAAATTGGCATAATAAGTAATAACAGACCAGAGTGGGTAATTGCTGATTTAGCAGTACAACAAACTGGTGCTATTTTGGTGCCATTATACCCAACAACCAATCCACTGGAAATTGAGTTTATACTAAATGATTCTCAAACAAAATATGTGTTTGTTAGCAACGATGAAATGTATCAAAAAATCAATGCTCTCAAACCCAAAATTCCATCGCTGCAAAATATTTATAGTTTCGATACTGTTCAAGGTTGCAATCATTGGTCTGAATTAACTAGCAATACTTCTCAAGAAGCATTACAAAATGTAGAAGCAATAAAAAAACAAATTCCTCCTTCACATCTTGCAACTATTATTTACACTTCTGGTACAACTGGCACGCCAAAAGGTGTTATGCTAAGCCATACCAATATTTATACTTGCATTCAGTATAGCAAAGAGAGTTTTCCATTTGAGGATAATCCTGACAAAAAAGCACTAAGTTTTCTTCCACTCAATCATATTTTCGAAAAGGTAATTACTTACATTTATTTGTATAGTGGTATCAGTATTTATTATGCTGAAAGTATTGATACCATTGGAGAAAATATTAGAGAGATACAACCTTTTGGATTTAGTTGTGTACCTCGTTTACTTGAAAAAGTGTACGAGAAAATTATGGCTAAAGGCAATGAATTAAAAGGCATAAAAAGAATGTTGTTTTATTGGGCTGTAGGACTAGGAAAGAAATATGATAATAATGTTGATGGAGGTTTTTGGTATAATCTACAATTGTCTATTGCCAACAAAATCATCTTTAAAAAATGGAGAGAAGCATTAGGCAATAAAATTGAATTTATTGTAACAGGTGGGGCTGCTTGTCCTATTAATTTGCTTAGAATTTTTAATGCAGCAGGAGTACCTATTTATGAAGGATATGGCCCTACAGAAAATAGTCCAGTTATTAGTGTTGGACGCAAAGGAAAAGGCAATAATAAATATGGAACTGTTGGGCCGCCAATTAATGATATAGAAGTGAAACTTGCAGAAGATGGAGAGATTTTAGTGAGAGGAACAACTGTAATGGTTGGTTATTATAAACGCCCAGATTTAACTGCTGAAACTATTATTGATGGCTGGTTGCACACAGGTGATATTGGTGTATTTGATGAGGGAAAATATCTTAAAATCACCGACAGAAAAAAAGAATTATTTAAAACAAGTGGTGGTAAATATGTTGCACCACAACCCATAGAAAACAAGTGCAAAGAAAATAGATTTATAGAACAAATTTTAGTTGTTGGTTCAGAGAAAAAATTCGTTGGTGCATTAATTGTTCCATCTTTTTCAAGTTTGCAAGAATGGTTTAAGGAAAAAGGTATGGAATATACTAGCAATGAAGACGCAATTAAAAATTCCAAAGTGCTTGCAAAATATCAAAGCCTCATTGAGCATTACAATACTTATTTTAATCACGTTGAACAAATTAAAAAATTTGAATTACTACCAAAAGAATGGAGCATTGAAACTGGTGAAATGACTCCTAAAATGAGTTTGAAACGCAAGGTAATAATGGAGAAATTTAAAGATGTTATTGATAGAATTTACGCTGATAAATCTAGTTACTAAATCCTTCCTCAAATTTACTAGCATTAATAATCATATACTTTGTTACGTCATTAATCAGCATTTCATCTAATGCATCCACTACATTTTTATAGTTTGATGCTGATGTTGGTTTAATAAGAACCAAAGTTTCTTTTCTATTGCCAAACAGTTTGGCAACTGTTGCCTGTTTGTTTATGATAATATCTCTCAAACTATGGATATTACTAAAGCTGCAAACCCCATAATGTAAAGAGTCGATGCCATTGTAATAATATACTTTGTTGTTACCAGAAATGATAATATTTAGTGTTTTACTATTGGCTGCTTTAGCATCATTGCCATTTGCTGGAACATTAATTGGCATTGCAACTGGTTTTGTCATTGATGTAGATACTACAAAGAAAGTGATTAATAAAAAACCTAAATCAACCATTGGTGTTAAATCAACTCTTGGAACTGCTTTTTTACCTTTTCTATTTCTTGAAATAATTTCTGCCATAGCATTTTTTTTATTGAGATGATATTGTATCATTATTCCACATAAAAAAAGCCGAAGTAAATTTTACTTCGGCTTTTTTTATAAAAAAAGAATCAATTATTTTGTTTCTTCTGTGGCAGCTTCTCCACCTTCTAACTTAGCACGAATGCCAGCTAAAGAACCTAAATCTCCAAGTGTAGCTTTTTCAACTTTTGCTTGAATATTTTTTACAGCTTTTTTAGTTACTTCGTTTTCAGCGATAGCTTCTTTTTTAGCACTCTCTTTTTCTTCAGCAATTACTTGCTCCCAAATACGAGTGTGACTTAAAAGGATACGCTTCTCGTTTCTGTCAAATTCAATAACAACAAACTGAGCATGCTCTTCTGCTGATACTTGTTTGCCATCTTCTTTAAACAAATGTCTAGCTGGTGCATAACCTTCTAAACCATAAGCTAATTGAACTAAAGCACCTCTGTCATCTTTACGAACAACAGTTCCTTCGTGTGTAGAACCAATACCAAAAGTATCTTCTAAGCTATTCCAAGGATCTTCTTCAAGTTGCTTGTGTCCTAATTGTAATTTACGATTGTCTTTGTCGATAGACATAATAATCGTATCAATTGTTTCACCAACTTTAGTAAATTCACCTGGATGATTTAAACGCTTCATCCAGCTTAAATCGCTAATATGAATCATTCCACCAATGCCACTTTCTAATTCAACAAACACACCATAAGGAGTAATGTTTTTAACAGTTCCAACATGTTTGCTTCCTTCTGGGAATTTATTTTCGATAGTAGTCCATGGATCTTCAATCATTTGTTTGATAGATAAACTCATTTTGCGAGCATCTTTATCAAGTGTAACGATTTTTGCTTCGTGTTCAGCACCCATTTTAAAGAATTCTTTTGCGTTGATTGGAGTGTTAGCCCAAGTAATTTCACTTACGTGAACCAATCCTTCAACACCAGGTTGAATCTCTAAGAAACTACCGTAATCTTCAATGTTTACAACTTTACCTTTAACAATTGCACCTTCAACTAATGTTTCAGGTAACACATCCCAAGGGTGTGGAGTTAATTGTTTTAAACCAAGGCTGATACGTTTTTTGTCATCATCAAAGTCTAATACAACAACTTGAATTTTTTGATCCAATTTAACCACTTCACTTGGATGAGAAATTCTACCCCAAGAAATATCAGTGATGTAAAGTAAACCATCTAATCCACCTAAATCCATAAATGCACCAAAGTCAGTGATGTTTTTAACAACACCTTCTAATACTTGACCTTTCTCTAATTTGCCCATAATCTCTGCACGTTGTGCTTCGATATCGCTTTCAATAAGAGCTTTGTGAGATACAACTGCATTTTTAATTTGCTCGTTGATTTTAACAACTTTAAATTCCATTGTTTTACCAACAAATTGATCGTAATCAGTAACCGGTTTAACATCAATTTGAGAACCTGGTAAGAAAGTTTCCATACCAAATACATCAACGATAAGACCACCTTTAGTTTTGCTCGTAACATAACCAGTAACAACTTCACCAGTTTTGTTAACTTCAAGAATACGCTCCCAAGCACGTTGTAAACGAGCCTGACGACGACTAAGATGTAAATTACCTTGACGATCTTCTTTCTCAACAACCAATACTTCAACTACATCACCAATTGAAAGGCTTTGCAAATCTCTGAATTCGTTTAAAGAAACTAAACCATCACTTTTAAAACCAATGTTAATTACAGCATCGGTTTTAGTTAATCCAACCACATCACCTTTCAAGATTTCTCCATCAGCAATGTTTACGAAAGTTGCTTCATACACTTTGTCGTACTTAGCTTTCTCATCATTTTTGTAAACGCTAACATTACGTTTGTCAACACTCCAATCGAAATCATCGTGTGGAGTTGAAACTGGTTCAACGTAAGCTGGTTTAACAGGTGCAGCAGCTACTTCAGCCACTACTTCAGGTGCATTTGTTGTCGCAGTAGGTTCTGATGCTACAACTTCTTCGTTGGCAGCAGGGTTCTCCTGAGCATCTGCGTTTAATTGTTTAATAAAATTGTTCATAAAAAATCCCGCTTTTTTTAATCGGGGTGCAAAAATAAGGTTTTGTAGCTTTGAGCTACTTATTTTTTAGATTTGAGAAGTAACAATTAGAAATGTCAAGATTTCCATTTGTACGATATTTTTCGTAAAACTTTGTTAAATACTGTCAACTTTGCACTGTCGTATTTACATTTTTATTTATTTGCAGTCTCAAAGGCACAATATTTGAATCACAAGAAAAAATTTTAACTATGAAACTAAAACAAGTTTTAGCCATTGTAGGCATTAGTGCTACCACAGCTGTAGCAAGTGTTTGGGGATTTGGAAAAATAATGCAGAAGAAATTTAACGGTAACCAAGAAGTTGGAAAAATTCCTGCAAATTATGCGGGTTATTATGGTAGTACAAACCTCCCAGCAACAATGGATTTTACTGCTGCTGCTACAACAGCGACTCCAGCGGTTGTTCATATAAAAACAAAAACAAAAGCAAAACAAGTAACAAACAATCTTCCCAAACAAAGAAATCCATTGAGTGATATGTTTGGTGGAGATATGTTCGACGATTTTTTTAATGGCCCAAGAATGTCGATTATTCCAGAACAAAGAGCTAGTGGAAGTGGTGTTATCATTAGTGATGATGGATATATTATTACAAATAACCACGTTGTTGCTGGTGCAGACGAGATTACTGTTACCTTAAACAATAAAAAAACATACAAAGCAACAGTTGTAGGAACTGATGCTAATACAGATTTGGCGGTTATTAAAGTTGAAGCATCGGGATTGCCATATTTAATTTATGGCAATAGTGATGATGCTAAACTTGGTCAGTGGGTTTTGGCAATTGGTTACCCATTAAACTTGGATGTAACTGTTACTGCTGGTATTGTAAGTGCAAAAGCAAGAAATATTGGTATTATAAATTCAAATAATAATGCTGAAGCAAAAGCTCCTGTAGAAAGTTTTATTCAAACAGATGCAGCAGTAAATCCAGGAAATAGTGGTGGTGCTTTAATTAATTTGAATGGAGAAGTAATAGGTATTAACTCTGCCATTGCATCTCAAAATGGAAGTTACATTGGCTACTCTTATGCAATTCCCATCAACCTAGCAAAAAAGGTAGTGAATGACATTATTAAGTATGGTACAGTGCAACGTGCATATCTTGGATTAAGTTATGCTGCTGATGGAATGAGTGATGAACAAAAGAAAGAAGCTGGCATTAAAGAAGGAGAGGGTATATATATTACAGATGTTATAGAAGGTGGAGCAGCTGCAGCAGCTGGAATTAAAAAAGGAGATTTTGTAACTAAAATCAATGGAGTTGGTGTTAATTCTGCCCCAGAAATGGTAGAACAAATTGCACGTTATAAACCAGCAGATAAGATTTCAATAACATATAATAGAGCTGGAAAAGAAAGTACAGTAAATGTTACTTTGAAAAATAAATTAAATACA
The DNA here is from genome assembly GCA_025363355.1 of Chitinophagaceae bacterium. Classification (GTDB taxonomy): domain Bacteria; phylum Bacteroidota; class Bacteroidia; order Chitinophagales; family Chitinophagaceae; genus CAIVPM01. The sequence continues at coordinate 36,993 of JANYEB010000122.1, forward strand.
ACCTCAGTAGTTAAAACCTCGTCTGCACTAGAAAAATTGGGTGCTGAATATGCAACAGTTGATAAAAAAATTGCACAGGCAAATGAAATTACGGGTGGCGTTGCCATCAAAAAAATAAATGCTGGTGCATTACAAAAATCTCGCATTCAAGAGGGCTTTATTGTTATGTCTGTGAACGGACAAGAAGTGAAAACTGCAGATGATTTTACTGCTGCTGTTAAAGGTGCAAAAGGAACAATATATTTAGATGGAATTTATCCTGGCTACTCAGAAAGTTATCGCTATCCTGTGAAGTTAGATGATGAATAAAAAATAATTAACAATACAAGTTTGAAAGCCGAGTTTTTGCTCGGCTTTTTTTATTCATATACTACTAATTTCGCAGCCTAAATTGCTCATATGAAATTTTTACAACAACTCAATATTAACAACACCAATCAGGGTGTTTCAACAGGAACTCATTGGATAGAAAGCAAAGGAAATTTAATTGAAAGCTATTCTCCTGTAGATGGTAAATTGATTGGAAGTGTTGTATCTACAGATATAACATCTTATCAAAAAGTAATGGCTACAGCTACAAAAGCTTTTGAAGAGTGGAGAATGATTCCTGCACCAAAACGTGGCGAAATTGTTCGTCAAATTGGTGATGCATTACGTGAACAAAAAGAACCTTTAGGTCAATTAGTAAGCTACGAAATGGGCAAAAGCCTGCAAGAAGGTTTGGGCGAAGTACAGGAAATGATTGACATCTGCGATTTTGCTGTAGGACTTTCTCGCCAACTATACGGCTTAACAATGCATAGCGAAAGACCATTGCACAGAATGTATGAACAATGGCATCCATTGGGAGTGGTAGGAATCATTTCTGCATTTAACTTTCCTGTGGCAGTATGGGCTTGGAATGCTGCACTGGCTTGGGTTTGTGGCAATGTATGTATTTGGAAACCTAGTGAAAAAACACCTTTATGTGGTATAGCTGTTCAAAATATTGTTGCCGAAGTTTTCAAGAAAAACAATGTACCAGAAGGTGTTAACTGTTTAGTGCAAGGTGCAAGAGAAGTAGGAGAATGGATGAGTAATGATACCAACATTCCTTTAATGAGTGCAACAGGTAGCACAAGAATGGGCAAGGCTTTAAGTGTTGCTGTGGCTGCACGTTTGGGTAAAACTATTTTAGAATTGGGTGGCAATAATGCTATCATTATTTCTAAAGATGCTGATTTGGATATGGCTTTGGTAGGTGCTGTTTTTGGAGCAGTGGGTACAGCTGGTCAACGTTGCACCACAACACGCAGATTAATTATTCATGAAGATGTTTACGAAGTATTTAAACAAAAACTGGTGAATGCCTACAAACAAATTAAAATTGGAAATCCTTTAGATGCAACCAATCACGTTGGTCCATTGATTGATAAAGATGCCGTGGCAATGTATTTAAATGCTATTGAACAAGGCAAACAACAAGGTGCTAACTTTATTGTTGAAGGTAAATTAGTAGATGGGTTTGAATCTGGCTGCTATGTTCAACCTTGTATTGCAGAAGCTAGCAATGAAATGCAAATTGTGCAACACGAAACTTTTGCCCCCATTCTTTATTTAATGAAATATAAAACCATTGACGAAGCTATTGCAATGCAAAATGGCGCGCCTCAAGGTTTATCTTCAAGTATGTTTACCTTGAATATGAGAGAGGCAGAATTATTCTTATCTCACAAAGGAAGTGACTGTGGTATTGCCAACATTAATATTGGAACAAGTGGTGCCGAAATTGGTGGTGCTTTTGGTGGAGAAAAAGAAACAGGTGGAGGACGTGAAAGTGGTAGCGATGCATGGAAAGCATATATGCGTAGACAAACCAACACACTTAACTGGGGCAGCACCTTGCCACTAGCACAAGGAATTAAATTCGACTTTTAAAACTATCAAAATATAAATTGCTATATGAAACAAATTTCAGTAATAGGTGCAGGCACAATGGGTAATGGCATTGCACACGTTTTTGCACAAACAGGTTTTGCTGTAACCATCATTGATGTTAATGGTGTTCAACTAGAAAAAGCATTGGTAACTATT
>JANYEB010000125.1 GCA_025363355.1 Chitinophagaceae bacterium
AAACTATAAAGCCCTTCACACACCGTGAAGGGCTTTATAGTTTTTAAAAGAAATATTAATAATATAATTTAACTGAGAAAAGGGTTTTACCCTTACTTTTGCCGTCCAAAAAAAATATAAAATGAAGACAGTTACAATCGAAGGACAATTGAGGACCGAATTTGGTAAAAAAGCCACCCGCCAAATACGCTCTCAAGAATCAGTGCCAGCTGTAATTTATGGAGGTGCACAAGAAATTAACTTTACTGCTACCGCTAAAGCTTTTAAGCCTTTAGTTTATACAGCTGAATTTCAATTAGCCGAAGTAAATATTGCAGGAAAAAATTACAAATGCATTTTGAAAGATTTGCAATTTGATAAAGTTAGTGATGCTTTAATTCACGTTGATTTGCTTGAATTAGTTGATGACAAAAAAGTTGTTGCTACATTGCCTCTTAAATATACTGGTAACTCAGTTGGTGTTAAAGATGGTGGTAAGTTAGTCACAAAAATCAAGTCGATAAAAGTTAAAACTTTACCGAAACACTTGAGAGAAAATATCATAGTTGATATTACTAATTTAGCTTTAAATACGAACTTACGTGTTGAAGATATTAAAGCAGAGCACATGGAAATTATGAATTCACCTCGTATTCCCATTGCATCTGTTGTTATGACTAGACAATTGAAACAAGAAGAAGCTGCTGCAGCTACTCCTGCAAAAAAGAAATAAAATATTCTTAAGATAATTTGAAAGAAGCTCAAACTGTTCAGTTTGGGCTTCTTTTTTTTACTAAACCAGTATGATTTTTAACCAGTCATAAATGTTTTTTGGTAATTATATGTACATACACTAATTTTGTTTTTCAAATGCAAAGAGTACTAGAAATATTAAAAACAGCGTATAAAAGTGGAATAGAACCAACAATGGATTTATTGTTGCATAAAGAACAACATATACCAGGTTCAATAGAGTTTAATATGAACCGTTATTATGCACACCATCCTTGGGCTGCAGATGATACAGGAATGATGGTTTATCACTACAATGATAAAAACCCATCTGACAATTATTTAGAACTTAGATTTTGTACGACAGGAAACAAATATTGTCCTGAGAAGAGTTGCAGTTACTGTTCTCAAAAACCAACCGAAAGTTGTAATGGTACAACGCCAACAGTAGACGTGTTTGTTTTTCACTTTACATCTACTTTTTTACACCAATTTACACACAATGTAAAATTGAGTAATAGAAAAGATGAGGTACTTGCATTTAAGCATCCTGCTGCATTTACTAAATTATTTCCTTTGTGTACTAAGAAAAGAAATGTACTTGATGCACTACTAAACCATAGTTATACTGGAGCATTAGAAAACATTTTCTTAAATGCAAAAATTCACGAAATCTTGCTATACAGTCTTGATTGTTTAGTTGATGAAAAAAGTGAAGGATTCAGCTGCAAATTTCTTGAAGATGAACATAGTAGAGAAGCGATATATAATAGTCGTGAAATACTGCTTAAAAATATTGGAAATCCAATTACTATAAAAGAATTGAGTCGAAAGGTAGCTATCAACGAATGCTATCTCAAAAAAGGCTTTAAAGAGGTTTTTGGCACTACAATATTCGATTTCTATCAACAACAAAGAATGGAACACGCTAAATATTTGTTGTATGAAAAAAGTTTAAGTGTAACTGATGTGTCTGCATTGTTAGGATACTCTTCAATCTCACATTTCTCTGCTGCGTTTAAAAAACATACTGGTTTAAAACCTTGTGATTTATTAAAGTAAATTAAATATTTATTTTGCGTTTGAAAATTTCAAGATTTAATTTGTCTTTGATAATTCTCAACTTTGATTTTTCAAATCTTAACGAATGACAAACGCAGCTATATCAGATAATTTTTCTTTGCTTAGTAAACTAATGGATATTCACGGTGAGAATAGTTTTAAAGCAAAATCTTATGCTATTGCAGCATTTACAGTAGAAAAACTTCCTGACGAATTATCTGTTTTTCCCCAAAAAAAAATATTCTCAATTAAAGGAATAGGAGAAAGTGCTGGACAAAAAATTGTTGAACAATTAGAAAGTGGCACTTTAAAAATACTAGAAGATTACATCCAAAAAACTCCTGAAGGTATTATTGAAATGTTGCAGAAAATAAAGGGTCTAGGACCTAAAAAAATTTCTACAATATGGAAGGAAATGAACATCGAGTCTATTGGAGAATTATTATATGCTTGTAACGAAAATAGGCTAACACTTTACAAAGGATTTGGCGAGAAAACGCAAGAAAGTGTAAAAAAATCAATTGAATTTTATTTAAATACTTTGGGCAGTTATTTGTATGCTCAAATAGAGACCTATGCTTTAGCATTTACTAATAGTTTAAAGCTGTATTTCAAAGATTATAAGCTTGAGCTTACCGGAGAATTTAAACGCCAATTTAGTGTGATTGAACAATTGGAATGGATTACTACTTTGTCTGTTGAACAACTAAAAAATTTCTTTACAACAAATGGTTATGTAGTTGAAGTGGAAACTAACAATAGCATAGCTTTTAAAGGAAATGAGAATGTTATTTTAAGGTTTTATATAGCGACAGAGGAGGTGTTTTATCCTACACTTTTTAAACATAATTGCAGCGAGATTTTTTTGAATAAATGGATTGTAGAATTTGGATTTGATGAAACAAAAAACTACTCATCAGAAGAAGCCATTTTCTCGAAAAATAATATAGATTTTATTCCAGCATATAAAAGAGAAGATGCAAAAATCATAGAACTAGCTAAGCAAAAAAACGTTCCAAAAGATATTCAAGAAAAAGATATTGCTGCTATTATTCACAGTCATAGTAAATGGAGTGATGGAAGCAACACCCTAGAAGAAATGGCGAATGCTGCTATTGCAAAAGGTTTGCAATATTTGGTAATTAGCGATCATAGCAAAACTGCTTTTTATGCTAATGGGCTACAAGTTGAAAGAGTATTGGCTCAACATCAAGAGATTGATGAATTAAATAAGAAGTTAGCTCCATTTAAAATATTTAAAAGTATTGAAAGCGATATTTTGAATGATGGAAGTTTAGACTATGATGAAGATATTTTAAAACAATTCGATTTAGTAATTGCATCAATTCACAGCAATCTCTCAATGACTGAGGATAAAGCTATGATGCGATTGATTACTGCCATAGAAAATCCTTATACAACGATTCTAGGACATTTAACAGGAAGATTGTTATTAAGCAGAAATGGCTACCCTGTAAATCATCAAAAAATAATTGACGCTTGTGCTGCCAATAACGTTGTAATAGAATTAAATGCACACCCAAGAAGATTGGACATTGATTGGACTTTTATTAATGCTGCTTTAGAGAAAAATGTACTGATTTCAATTAACCCAGATGCACATAGTATTGATGGTTATGATGATTGCAAATATGGAGTTTTGGCTGCACAGAAAACTTTATTAACTAAACAGCGAAATCTTAGCAGTTTTAGTTTGCAACAGTTTGAGGCATTTTTGCTAACACAAAAAAATAGGATACATAGATAACTAGTCCTCCCTCAAAAACTTTGAAACACACTGTATCATTATCTTTAAGATATTAACAGGCTATAAAAGGTTGCAATATTTTATCCTATTTTTATAAAATCTTGCATTTTTTTTATGTTATCAAAGCCAAAACATACTGCTC
>JANYEB010000132.1 GCA_025363355.1 Chitinophagaceae bacterium
GTTTTAATTCAAATAAAAATATCTCTTTAAACATAATACAAGTTTGAAAATTTGAAGGATTTGAGAATTTACAGATTTGTGTTCTAACTACTAGTTATTTACCAATATTAGAAAAATAAACATCTTCTAAATCGGCTTCAGTAGCAACAAAACTGCTTGATGGTTGGCTGTCTGCAAAAACGTGAATCGTCATTTTTCCTTCGTTGATATATTGAGATATTACATTAAACTCTTTTTTATAATTTGGCAGCTCTTCTTTATTAATAGTTGCTTTCCAAATTTTCCCTTGCAATGCTTCAACAGTCTGTCTAGGAGTGCCTTCTAGCAAAATAGTTCCTCTGTTCATTACCACCATTTGATTGCACAATGTTTTAACATCATCTACAATATGGGTAGATAAAATAACTATCACCTGTTCACCAATTTCACTTAAAATATTGTGAAACCTGTTTCTTTCCTGTGGGTCTAAACCTGCTGTAGGTTCATCAACAATAATTAATTTAGGATTGCCCAATAATGCTTGTGCAATGCCAAATCGTTGACGCATTCCACCACTATAATCACTTACATTTCTTTTTCTTACTTCATACAAATTAGTTTGCTGCAACAAAGCATCCACAATTTGTTTGCGTTCTGATTTACTACTAATACCTTTTAAAACAGCGAAATGATCTAATAAACTAAGAGCTGAAACTTTTGGATAAAACCCAAAATCCTGAGGCAAATAACCCAACACTTTTCTCAGTTCATTTTTTTGATTGATGACATCAATATCACCCAAAAAAATACTGCCACTATCTGCATTTTGCAAAGCAGCAATGGTTCTCATTAAAGTGCTTTTGCCAGCACCATTTGGTCCTAGCAAACCAAACATTCCTTTGCTGATTGTTAAGTTAATATTGTTTAAGGCATTAACACCATTGCTATATGTTTTGCTAAGATTATTGATTACAAGTTGCATATAATAGATATTTATTTTGGTTTAGATTTAGTTTAAATGACATATTGCAAAATAGTTGAATACTTGTTACTATATATTCATCTTAAAATATGATTTACGTTGCAATACTTGCTGTAAAAATAAGGAACTGGAGAGTGGTTTTGAAGCTATTATGCTAAAATGCGTTATAAAAGTTTGTATTGTTATGCATAATAAAAAATGGCACAGTTATAATCTATGCCATTTTTATATATTGTCTGATTCATTTGGTTCATCAAATTTAGCCCATATTTTATATTATTTACTTTCTTGAGTGTCAAAATTTACCATCCATAAAATGCCAAATTTATCTGTAAACATACCAAAATATGCACCCCAAAAAGTTTGATTCATTGGCATTGAAATATTACCACCTGCTGATAAACTATTAAACAATTTATCAGCTTCTTCTTTACTTTCTGCATTAATGGAAACAGAGAAATTATTGCCAACTACTGTCACTTGTCCAAATGCTTCAGAACTATCGCTGCCCATCAAAATTGTTTCTTTACTAATGGGTAATGAAACGTGCATTATTTTATTACCATCTGCTTCAGAAATTGGTGGACAACCCTCTACGGGAGGCATGTCTTTAAATTTACCAATGTATGGAAATTCTCCACCAAATACGGACTTGTAAAATGTAAATGCTGCTTCGCAAGTACCATTAAAAGTTAAATAAGGATTTACTGTTGCCATTTAATTTGTTTTTGTTTGAATAATTATTTTGTCAATACTCAGGTGCAAGGTAATAAATAAATAAAACCAAGTTTACTAATGTAATACTGCTTACAAATATTTTTGGGCATAATGATATAATGCTATAAATACAAATAGTGCTTTTGAAATAGACAAATGCCAATGACGCATAGAAATTTATAGAATAATTTTTAAACTAACGACTGTTAGCATACATTTGCGGCTTAAATTTATTTTAGCTATGGAGTTCGTTTTTACTGAAGAACAATTAATGATTCAAAAAGCTGCAAGAGATTTTGCTATAAATGAATGCTTGCCTGGTGTTATTGAACGTGACGAATTACAAAGATTTCCAAAAGAACAAATTGAAAAATTGGCTGATTTGGGTTTTATGGGAATGATGGTAAAACCAGAAAATGGTGGTAGTGGAATGGATACAGTGAGCTATGTGTTAGCAATGGAAGAAATTAGTAAGATTGATGCTAGCACTAGTGTTTGCGTTAGTGTTAACAACAGTTTAGTTTGTTATGGAATCGAAAAGTTTGGGAATGATTTTCAAAAGAAAAAATATTTGGTGCCATTGGCTCAGGGAAAGAAAGATGGCGAATTACACGTTGGTGCTTTTTTATTAAGTGAACCAGAAGCTGGCAGTGATGCTACTTCTCAGCAAACAACTGCTGAGGATAAAGGCGATTATTATTTATTGAATGGTACAAAAAACTGGATTACCAATGGCTCATCTGCATCTACATATTTAGTAATGGCTCAAACAGACCCTGCAAAGGGGCATAAAGGAATTAACTGTCTAATTGTTGAAAAAAATTATCTAGGTGTTGTTGTAGGTGCCAAAGAAAATAAGTTAGGTATTAGAGGTAGCGACACACATACTGTTATGTTTAATGATGTAAAAGTGCCAAAAGAAAATAGAATAGGAGAGGATGGTTTTGGATTTTCTTTTGCAATGAAAACATTGTCTGGAGGTCGAATTGGTATTGCTTCTCAGGCATTGGGTATAGCTAGTGGTGCTTATGAATTAGCATTAAAATATGCAAAAGTTAGAAAAGCTTTTGGAAAAGAAATTGCTCAACATCAAGCTATTCAATTTAAGTTGGCAGATATGGCAACAAGAATCGAAGCTGCACGCTTGCTTTGCCTTAAAGCTGCTTGGGAAAAAGATAATGGTTTAAATTATGACTTAAGTAGTAGTATGGCAAAAGTATTTGCAAGCGAAACTGCAATGTGGGTTACTGTAGAAGCTGTTCAAATTCATGGTGGATATGGTTTTGTGAAAGAGTATCACGTAGAGCGTTTAATGCGAGATGCAAAGATTACTCAGATATATGAAGGCACTAGTGAAGTGCAAAGAATTGTAATTAGTAGAAGTATTCTTAGGTGAGGTTAAGATTAGAAGTTTATATTTTTGGGCCTAATAAAAAAGCGAAGCATATCAGTGCTTCGCTTTTTTATTAGGTTTTACAATTATTCATCACCCTCACAATGGCATTTCCATTCTGCTCCAATATCAATACAGGTTACAATTGTAACTTCGTCTGCACAAGGCACAACAATAATTCTTAAATGTTGTTTGTCTTTGCTATAGCCTTCTACAGCATATCTTCTGTGGCAATCATCTTTTTGCAAATCACTTTTTTTGTAGTTGATTGTACCATTAGCAATCATATCTTTCACTTCATTTTCATCAATATGTCTGCAATCCATTCTGCATCTAGCGTGTTTGGAATAATTAATTTGAGAAGGGGTTCTATTTAAACCACGCTGTTCTTTTACTTGAGTAGAAGTAGTTGTTTTGGGTTGACTTTTATTGCATTTTTTTAATCCTAAAAGAACAATAGCCAACACGACTAGAAGTAAATATGGGAATACTTTTTTAGTGTTCATTTTTTAAAATTTAAATTCATATGTATTGGTAATTTATTTTTCTTTTTTGCTATTCTAAACATTTGTAAAGCAACAGAAAGTATTATTAAAGCAAAGCCCCAGTAGAAATTAGGATTTAATTCTTTTTGTTCTTTATAGATAATAAAAGCAAGAATAATTCCATAAACTGGCTCTAGATTCAGCGTTAAATTTTGTGTAAAAGCTGATACTTTTTTCAATGCCTGCAAACTTAAATCCATTGCTATAACTGTGCAAACCCAACTTAAAATCAGTAACCAAAGAATATCTTTTGTTGTTGGAAATAGGTGTTGAGTTGGCAAGTATTTTAAATAGAATGGCAGTAATATTGTTAAAAAAATAAAGCCACCAACCAACTCATAAAACATAATAGATTGTGAGCTTGCAGCTGCAACATTCTTTTTGTTACAGGTTGAAAATAATGCACTAAAAAGGGCAGAAATTAAGCCAAGAAAAATTCCTATTCTATATTTATTATCGAAATGGAATATTAAAGCAACACCACTAACACCAACCAAACTTAGTAATATATCAACAATATTTAGTTTGCTTTTAACAATAATTGGCTCCAAAATAGAAGTGAAAAAAGCAATACAGGAAAGACATATTAGAGAGATAGAAACATTGGCATATTTAATACTTCCATAAAAAAATACCCAATGAAGTGCAACAAGAATTCCAATACTCATCAATCTGAGTTTTGTATACAGTGTAATTTTTTCAAATGAATTCTGTACTCGAAAAATAAATAGGAGAGAGGCTATTGTGATTATTAATCTGTACCAAACTAATAGACCTTCGTTAAGTTGTATTAACCTGCCCAAAACACCTGTAAAACCCCAAAGAAAAACTGCAAGGTGAAGCTTTATAAGTGCTGATTTCATTAACAGTTTATGGTTTGTAGTTTATGCTTTAACTCTTTTGCGATATTTTTTAAAAAGGCTTTGCCATTGAATTTTTAAAACGCCTAAAACGCCTTCTTTAATAATTCCTTTACTCATTTTACTTACACCTACTTTTCTATCAATAAATGTAATAGGTATTTCAACTATTTTAAATCCAAGTTTCCAACTCGCAAATTTCATTTCAATTTGAAATGCGTAGCCTACAAACATTATTTCATCCAGATTAATTGTTTCTAAAACCTTTCGTTTGTAGCAAACAAAACCAGCAGTGGGGTCATTTACTGGCATCCATGTAATTATACGAGTATATAGTGATCCTCCACGAGAATAAAGTTGTCTATCCCAGGGCCAATTATCAGTTCTGCCTCCTGGCACATATCTGCTGCCAACTGCTACATCACCACAGTTGTCTTTACAGGCTTTATAAAGTCTTTCTAAATCATTGGGGTTATGCGAAAAATCTGCATCCATTTCAAAAATAAAATCATACTCTTTTTCAATACACCACTTAAAACCGTGAATGTATGCAGTGCCTAACCCTAGTTTACCTTTTCTTTCTTCAAGAAATAACTGCTGTGGATATTGGTTGATAAGATCTTTAACAATTGATGCAGTTCCATCTGGAGAATTATCATCTACAATTAAAATATGATAGTCTTGATTAAGATTAATAACAGCATTGATAATTGTTGTTATATTTTCCTTTTCATTGTAAGTTGGTATGATGACTATTTTTTCCATTGGCTTGTAACTCGGTAAAAATAAAAGAAAAAGGTTGACGAAAAGCAAAGCGATTAAAAATTAAGAAAAGGTTATGATTTTCTTTAACTTTTAATCGCTTCATAAATGCAAATAAATTTATAGGCTCCAGTAGGCTCTTGAAGAAATTTTATTTCTTAAAATTCCTTTTAAGTCAATTATTAAACCGTGTGGTTTTGTAATTGAGGTATAGTATGCTGCATCTTTCTTTATATAATCTTTATGAGCAACGGCAACAATTACAACATCATAATCTGTTGAAAAATTTGTTGAAAGTTCGTAGCCATATTCTTCCATTAATTCGTGGCTGTCAGCGTGAGGATCTGCAACATCAACATTAATAAAATGACTTTTAATATGATTTATTATATCAGCAACTTTAGAATTTCTAATGTCTGATACATCTTCTTTAAAAGTACTGCCCAATACCAAAACTTTTGCTTCTTTAACTTTTTCGCAATTAGCTATAATGTGTTGTACAGCTTTTTCGCCAACATATTTTGCCATTCCATCATTAATAAATCGAGCAGCATTAATAAGTCGTGATGTGTAGCCTAAATCATTGGCTTTGTAGGTTAAATAGTATGGGTCAACACCAATGCAATGTCCACCAACCAATCCTGGACTAAACTTCAGGAAATTCCATTTAGTTCCAGCAGCCTCTAATACTTCGTAAGTATTAATACCAACTCTATCAAAAATTTGCGATAATTCATTCATTAAAGCAATGTTCATATCACGTTGCGTATTCTCTATTATTTTAGATGCTTCTGCAACTTTTATTGAAGCAGCTTTATGAACACCAGCTTCTACAACCAAGCAATAAACATCTGCAATAACATTTAAAGATTCTTCATCACAACCAGAAACGACTTTTACTACATTGTGTAAAGTATGTTGTTTATCTCCTGGATTAATTCTTTCTGGAGAATATCCCAATTTAAAATCAACCCCCATTTTAAGTCCACTAATTTTTTCGATTACTGGTAGGCAATCTTCTTCTGTGCAACCAGGATAAACAGTACTTTCAAACACTACATAATCTCCCTTTTTAAGTACTTTTCCAACAGTTTCACTTGCTTTTTTTACAGCAGTTAAGTCTGGTGCATTGTTAGCATAAACAGGTGTTGGTACAGCAACAATAAAGAAAGTGGCTTCCCTTAAAACATCAAGGCTATTAGTAAAAGTAATATCACAACCTTCAAAATCTTCCTTGTCTAATTCTTTGCTAGGATCTATTCCTTGCTGCATTAATGCAACTCTATCTGCACTGATATCAAAACCAATTACAGCTATTTTTTTTGCCATAGATAGTGCTACAGGTAAACCAACATATCCTAATCCTATAACAGCTAATTTTTGCTCTTTATTAACGAGTTTTTTTATCATCTAAAATTAATTATGAGCTTGTATTAGATTTAAACACTTTTGGTGTTTTATACCACTCTTCTTTAGGTAAATTTTTAAAATAATCGTAGGTCTTTTTTAATCCTTCTGCTCTTTCAACTTTTGGCTCCCAACCTAAGATTTCTCTTGCTTTGGTAATGTCTGGTTGTCTTTGTTTAGGATCATCAACAGGTAATGGGTTATAACTTATTTTTACGCTAGAACCAGTTAGTTTTAAAACTTCTTCAGCAAAATCTTTTAAGCTAATTTCATTTGGATTGCCGATGTTTACAGGGAATACATAATCACTTAGAAGAAGTCTGTAAATTCCTTCAACCAAATCATCAACGTAGCAAAAACTACGAGTTTGACTTCCATCTCCAAATACTGTTAAATCTTCTCCTCTTAATGCCTGACCAATAAATGCGGGTAACGCTCTACCATCATTCAGTCTCATTCTTGGACCATAAGTATTAAAAATTCTAACAATTCTTGTGTCAACATTATGAAAAGTGTGATAAGCCATTGTAATGCTTTCCATAAAACGTTTTGCTTCATCATAAACACCACGTGGTCCAATAGTATTTACATTACCCCAATATTCTTCTGTTTGTGGATGAACTAAAGGATCTCCATAAATTTCACTAGTTGAAGCAATTAACATTCTAGCATTCTTAACCTTAGCTAATCCTAAACAATTATGAGTTCCCATTGAACCAACTTTAAGCGTTTGGATAGGAATTTTTAAATAATCGATAGGACTTGCAGGCGATGCAAAGTGAAGTATATAATCTAAATTTCCAGAAATGTGGATGAATTTACTTACATCGTGGTGATGAAATTCGAAATTTTCTAACTTGAATAAATGTTCAATATTTTTCAAATCTCCCGTAATCAAGTTATCCATTGCTATGACATAGTAGCCTTTATCGATAAATTTATCACAAAGATGCGATCCTAGAAATCCAGCAGCACCTGTTATCAGCACTCGCTTTCGTGGGTTTGAATCAAGAGAATTTGGGTCATTAATCATAGTTAGCTTTTTTTAATTGCAGTTGTTGCAAATAAAAATAAAAAATACTAGAGAATGAAAAAAACTATTCTGTAAAGCCAGTGCATTACTAAAAATTAATTCGATTGTCACTGTCACTAGCCTAAAAAATGAAAAGCCCCACAATGTGGGGCTTTTGTTGCGAGGAGAAGGATCGAACTTCTGACCTTCGGGTTATGAGCCCGACGAGCTACCGCTGCTCTACCTCGCGATTCGTTGAATTACAAAATTAGCTGTGTTGACTTAGCTGCCAAATTTATTTTAATTATCTAAACATAAATCCTATCACAATTCATTTTTTGCTCAATTTATAGTTATCCACCTAGCAAATTGAGGGAGGATTAAATTGAAAAGTATTCCACACGATTATCATAAAAGGATTACTCACTTACTTTACACAATTATTTGTGATGTTATGGCTAATAAGTTAAAATCAAAACTACCGCCACCTCCAAATCCAGAAGTGTTGAATGAGGATAAGGAGGTGGATGTAACTATGTCTGAGGTTGTAAAAGACGAACGTACTACTAAAATAATGGGAGCTGTAAGCATATTAACTGCTATCTTCTTATTTATTGCAATAGTTTCCTATTTGTTTAGTTGGCAAGAAGATCAGGATATTGTTCATCGATTTGGTGTTAAGATATTTTCAACAGATGCACCTAGAGTACATAATATGCTTGGCGTTTTAGGGGCTTATATAGCTCATAACTTAGTGTATAATGGCTTTGGTATTGCATCTGTTTTATTATCAAGTTTCTTTTTTGTGCTTGGGGTTAATTTATTATTTGGCAAGAAAATCTTCTCACTTGTAAAAAATCTTAAGTATGTTGGTATTGCTTTAGTTTTGATAGGAACTACTTTAGCATTTATTGCAGGTAATAGTCAGTTAAGTTGGGGTGGAGCTGTTGGTTCTTTAACATCAAATTGGTTAATATTATGGTTAGGAAAATTTGGAACAGGAGCAGTTCTTTTTCTTGCATATTTCATTTATTTTATTTGGAAGTTTAATCCAACATTTAAGCTGCCGGAAAGGAAAATCAAAACTGAAATTCCTAAACCAGAGAGTGTTGTTCAATCTGAAGAAGATGCATTTGCAGAATTTGAAAAAAGCAAGTTATTTATTAATGATGATATCCAACAGGAGGAAATTAAACTTGGAATTATTGAAAAAGATGAAGAAGGAAAACCTATAAGTGGCAACAAGTTAAAAAATGATTCAAACCTTGTATCTGTAATACTTCCAGAGGATGAAGAAGTTCCTTTTGATATAGTTGAGAAAGAAGAAATAATTGACAATGAGCAACTAATAATTGATAACGTTAATGCACCAACTGTAAATGATTTATATGCTGCTGGTGAATTTGAAGAAGTGATTGCTACACCAAAAGTGAAACCAAGCGTAATGGCTTTGGCCGATTTGCCATTAGAAATAAAGACTATTGCTGAAGATGAAACACCTGCTATTGAAGACTTTGAGAGTGAAATAAAAGAAACTGAATTAGAGAAATTAAGTGTTGGTAGTATTGGTACAAACTATGAACCTACATTGGATTTAGCCAACTATAAATATCCTTCAACTGACTTATTAGAAACGCACGGCAGTGAAAAAATTATTCACGATGCAGCAGAGTTGGAAGCTAATAAAAATCAAATTATTGCTACCCTAAAAAACTATGATATTGAGATACAAAGAATAGCTGCAACTGTGGGACCAACTGTTACTTTATATGAGATAGTTCCTGCACCTGGTGTTCGTATTTCTCGTATTAAAAATTTAGAAGATGATATTGCTCTAAGCCTTGCTGCACTTGGCATTCGTATCATTGCACCTATTCCTGGCAAAGGGACAATTGGTATTGAAGTTCCTAATATTAAGAAAACCATTGTGAGTATGAAATCGCTGATCACCAGCGAAAAATTTCAGAATAGTAACTTCTCTTTACCCATTGCCATTGGTAAAAAAATTGACAACGAAAATTTTATTGTTGACCTTGCCACAATGCCTCACTTGTTAATGGCTGGTGCAACTGGGCAAGGTAAATCTGTTGGTATTAATACATTGCTTGTTTCGCTGCTGTATAAAAAACATCCATCGCAATTAAAATTGGTTTTGGTAGATCCCAAGAAAGTTGAGTTGAGCCTCTACAAAGCAATAGAGAAGCACTTCTTAGCCAAATTACCTGGTGAAGAAGATAGCATTATTACAGATACAAAAAAAGTAGTACACACGCTAAATGCTTTGTGTATTGAAATGGATAATCGTTATGATTTATTGAAAGAAGCTGGTTGTAGAAACATTAAAGAATACAACGAAAAATTTGTTGCACGAAAATAAAACCCACAAAAAGGACATCAGTTTTTACCATTTATAGTTTTAGTGGTTGATGAATTTGCCGATTTAATTATGACTGCTGGTAAAGAAGTAGAAATGCCAATTGCAAGGCTGGCACAGCTTGCACGTGCTGTTGGTATTCACTTAATTATTGCAACACAACGCCCTTCTGTAAATATTATTACAGGAACCATTAAAGCAAATTTCCCTGCACGTATTGCATTTAAGGTATCAAGTAAAATTGATAGCAGAACCATTTTAGATGCTGGTGGTGCAGAACAATTGATTGGTAAAGGTGATATGTTGATTAGTTATAATGGCGAAATTACTCG
>JANYEB010000179.1 GCA_025363355.1 Chitinophagaceae bacterium
GTTTTAAGACAGCCTCTTTTTTACTATCTAACAATAAGATTATGCTATTTCCCAAACCTCTCTGCCTCTTAATAATTTATCTAAATCACCTTTTCCTTTAGTGGTAATCACCTCTTCAATTTGCATAGCCATTACATCCTCGTAGCAAGCTCTTTCTGTTTGATAAAATACCCCAAATGGTCTTGGCAGGTGATCAGCATTTTGTGGATTATCAAACATACGCACTAATATTTGTGCTTTATAAAAATCGGCTTCGTCGTGTATCCACAAATCATCAATACTATATTTATCACCAATTTCTACAACAATTGGTTTAAAACCATCTAGTTTAATTCCTTTGTTTTGGGTTGCACCAAAAACTAATGGTTTTCCTTGCTCCAAAAACAAAGCTTCGTCTGCTTTGCTGCTTTTCTCAGTAAATACCTCAAAAGCACCATCATTAAAAATATTACAGTTTTGATAGATTTCTACAAACGAAGATCCTTTGTGTTGGTTAGCACGAATCAATATTTGTTGCAAATGCTTTACATCTCTATCCATACTGCGGGCAATAAAAGTAGCATCTGCACCCATAGCTAAAGCCAAAGGATTAAATGGATGATCTATACTGCCATAAGGAGTGCTTTTTGTAACTTTCTTTTCTTCTGAAGTAGGCGAGTATTGACCCTTTGTTAAACCATAAATCTGGTTGTTAAACACCAGCATATTCACATCAAAATTTCTACGCAATAAGTGAATCGTATGATTACCGCCAATACTTAAACTATCTCCATCGCCACTCACAATCCAAACACTTAGTTCAGGTCGAGATGCTTTTAATCCACTGGCTACAGCAGTCGCTCTACCATGAATACTGTGCATTCCATAAGTGTTCATATAATAAGGAAAGCGACTACTGCAACCAATTCCAGATATAATAACAATATTTTCTTTTGGAATATTCAGCGTTGGCATCACTTTTTGAACCTGTGCTAAAATACTATAGTCTCCACAGCCAGGGCACCAGCGAACTTCTTGGTCGGTTACAAAATCTTTGGCTGTTAATGTTTGTGGGGCAATCGTTGATGTGCTCATACCAATTATTTAAGAAGTAAAGGTAATGATAGATTGAGTAAAATAGGCTTTCAAAATGCAAACGATGGCAAAATTTGGCTAATTCCATCTAAAATATATATCCCTTTTATAAGAAATATTGAGTTAAAAGCATATTAAAAGGCTTAACCCCTTACTTTTGCCGCCGAAAAATAAAACTACTCGTAATATGGCTTCTGTAGGTAAAGTAAAACAAATTATTGGTGCCGTTGTTGACGTTCATTTTGAAGGCACACTTCCCGAAATTTACAATTCATTAGAAATTAAAAGACCAAATGGTGATGTGCTTGTATTAGAAGTGCAACAACATTTAGGGGAAGATAGTGTTAGAACGATTGCAATGGATGGTACTGAAGGATTGGTGCGTGGAATGGCGGTAACCGATACTGGACGTGCAATTGCAATGCCAATCGGTGAAGGAATTAATGGTCGTTTATTTAATGTAACTGGCGATGCTATTGATGGTTTGCCACAATTAAGTAAAGTAGGTGGTCGTCCTATTCACAACAAACCACCATTGTTTGAAAACCTAAGTACTGCATCAGAAATCTTGTTTACTGGTATTAAAGTAATTGACCTTATTGAGCCTTATGCAAAAGGTGGAAAGATTGGTTTGTTTGGTGGTGCTGGTGTGGGTAAAACAGTATTGATTCAAGAGTTGATTAATAATATTGCAAAGGGGCATGGAGGTTTATCAGTGTTTGCTGGTGTGGGAGAAAGAACTCGTGAAGGAAATGATTTATTGCGTGAGATGATTGAAGCTGGTATTATGAAATATGGCGACAATTTCAAACACAGTATGGAAGAAGGTGGATGGGATTTAACCAAAGTAGATATGGAAGGTTTGAAAGACTCAAAAGCAACTTTCGTGTTTGGTCAAATGAACGAACCTCCAGGAGCAAGAGCTCGTGTTGCTTTATCTGGTTTAACTATTGCAGAATATTTTAGAGATGGAGATGGAACAGGAAAAGGTAGAGATATCTTATTCTTTGTAGATAATATCTTCCGTTTTACACAAGCAGGTTCTGAGGTTTCAGCATTGTTAGGTCGTATGCCATCAGCTGTGGGTTATCAACCAACATTGGCAACTGAAATGGGATTGATGCAAGAGCGTATTACTTCAACTAAAAATGGTTCTATTACATCTGTGCAGGCGGTTTATGTACCTGCAGATGATTTAACAGATCCAGCTCCTGCAACAACATTTGCTCACTTAGATGCTACAACAGTATTGAGTCGTAAGATTGCCGATTTAGGTATTTATCCTGCGGTGGATCCATTAGATTCTACTTCAAGAATTTTAACTCCAGCTATTGTTGGCGAAGCTCACTACGAATGTGCCAACAGAGTGAAATTGATTTTGCAACGTTACAAAGAGTTACAAGATATTATTGCAATTTTAGGTATGGATGAGTTGAGTGATGAAGATAAAACAACTGTATTTCGTGCAAGAAAAATACAACGTTTCTTATCTCAACCTTTCCACGTTGCAGAACAATTTACTGGTTTAAAAGGTGTGTTTGTAAGTATTGAAGATACTATCAACGGTTTCAATTCAATTTTAAATGGCGAAGTGGATGAATATCCTGAAGCAGCATTTAACCTTGTTGGAACTTTGGCTGATGCTATTGAGAAAGGAAAGAAATTGATGGCGTAAAACCAGTAGTTAGTAGATAGTAATTAGTAGTTAGAAAGCCCACATTTTATGAATAAGTCTAAAGATTTATTGGTTTGGCAAAAAGCTATTGATTTAACCGAGTTTGTTTATCTACTAACAAATCAATTTCCAAATGAAGAAAAATTTGGTTTGACCTCTCAAATAAGAAGATGTGTTGTTTCAATTCCTTCAAATATTGCAGAAGGAGCAGGGAGAAATTCTAAAAATGAATTCAGGCATTTTCTTAGCATAGCATTAGGTTCAGTTACGAATTAGAAACACAATTAATTTTAGCAAACAGATTTAATTATATTTTAAAAGAAAAGTTAGAAGAAGGTTTAGCAAAATTGGACGAAGTCCAAAGAATGATAACAGACTTACAAAAATCATTATCAGTCTAACTACTAACTACTAACTACTAACTACTAACTACTAACTACTAAAAATGGTTCTAGAAATATTAACTCCAGAAAAAAAACTTTATAGTGGCGACGTTTATGGTGTTCAATTGCCAGGTATTGAAGGTTTATTTGAAGTGTTGGATAAACACGCCCCAATGGTGAGTGCTTTGGGTAAAGGAAACTTAAAAATATTAAAAACAAAAACTCAATTTGAAAACTTCACAATTCAAAGCGGATTTGTTGAGGTTTTAAACAATAAAACTACAGTATTGATTGAAGGTGCTGTGGAAGCTTAGTTTAATAATCGAATAAAATAAAAAGCCTGATAGTAATATCGGGCTTTTTATTTTCGGCTACTTTAATGACCAACCACTTTATAGTTAAGCGTTGCCCAAGCAAGAGAAACTGCAAAAACAACTAAAACTATTCCTGATATTTTATTAATAATATGCAAATTGTGTGGCGTTAGTTTGGGACGAATTTTTCCTGCAAGTAAAACTTTTGCTATGTCTGTAGATAGTACAAAAACTAAACAAACGGCATAAACTGTTATTAAATATCTGGTAGGATGTGATAAGCCAATTATCTGAGATTGAATTTTAGCTGTTGCAGCTAACCAAAAAATAAATACACTAGGATTTAGCATATTCATAAAAAAGCCAGAAAGAAAAATACCTACTAATTGCCTTTTGCTAAATACTTTATCTTGAAGACCACCGTTATCATCCATCATTACTTTTTTAAAGAACAATGTATAGATACCAATAATCAATAAAAAAGCACTACCCAAAATACCAATAGCAGTTTGATGGCTTACAGCTTGTGCGAATAAACTGGTAAGTAAATTACAAACTAAAACTATGATAACATCACTAGAAGAAACGCCAGCTACAAAAAAGAATCCACCCTTGTGACCATTATTAAGGCTTTGCTTGATTATAGCAAATATGATTGGGCCAATGGAAATGGCAAGCAACAATCCTAGGGTTAATCCTGTAACAATGGCTTCAATCATTCAAGTCTTTTAAAGTGGTGAAAATAGCACCAAACAATTAGTTAGAAAAGTTTAAATAGATTTTGGATAGTCAAAAAACCAAAAATCTTTTTTTGCCGACTTAAAATCTGCCCAAGAATTGGTGTGAATATGAATAGCAAAAATGCCACAAGTTGGCATATCATCTATTCGTGTTTTGGTTAACTCATTTACAAATTCTGTAATACCAGGATTATGAGAAAACAAGGCAACATTGCTGAACTCATCATTTAAACCTGCAATTGTTTTATAGAAAATAGCAGGCATTGCGTGATACAATTCATCAACTTTTAAAATATCTTTTTCTTTTTTATGATATGCTTCTGCGAAATAAAAAGCAGTGGTAAATGCTCTTTTAGCTGTGCTAGATACAAGTAAATCAATAGTAATATTTTTATCTATTAACCTTTTTGCCATTGCTGGAGCATCAGAATGTCCACGCTGGTTGAGACCCCTGTCAAAATCATTCAAGACTCCAACATCCCAACTACTTTTTGCGTGACGTATAATAAAAAGCTGTTTCATAATCAAGTAAAATTAAAAACAATATCTGTAAAAATACATCATTAACTAACTTTGTAAAATGTTATTGCATATTCATCCACAAAACCCTAATCCTCGCCACGTTAAAACTGTGGTAGAATGTTTATTAGATGGTGGTGTAATTATTTACCCTACGGATACTATTTATGGTTTGGGCTGCGATATCTTTCAGCATAAAGCTATTGAACGTGTTTGCAGAATTAAGAATATTGATACTGCAAAAGCTAACCTAAGTTTTGTGTGTTATGATTTAAGCGATTTAAGCAAATACACTAAAAGTATCTCTACGCCACTGTATCGTATTCTTAAAAATTATTTGCCAGGTCCCTATACTTTTATTTTACCGGCAAGTAAAGAAGTGCCCAAAATTTTACATAGTAAAAAAGATACTATTGGTTTACGTGTACCCGATAATGAAATTGCCAAAACTATTGTGCATAATTTAAATCACCCCATACTATCAGCATCTTTACCTGGTGAAATGGTTGAAGAATATACAGACCCAGAATTGATGTTTGAAAACTTTAAAAATCTTGTTGATATTGTGATAGATGGAGGCATTGGAGGATTTACACCATCAACGATTATTGACTGCACCAAAGATGAATTTGAAGTTGTGAGAATGGGTGCTGGTGAATGGAATGAATAATTTGCAATTCAACTAATCACTATTTATCTTTCTACAACAAATTTTATTCTAAATGTTTTATTGCCGTGCAAAACAGTAACAACATAAACGCCATTTGCTAAACCAAATGTATTAAGCTTTTTATTAATATTACCAGTGATGCTTGAATAAGATTGACTAGAATAAACCCTACCCAACGCATCTGCAATTGTTATTTGCATATCTGCAATTTCCTTGGTAGCAAAATCAATATTGATAAAACTATTGCTAGGATTTGGATAAATTTTGAGCTCTCTTTCTGTTATATCATTAGGATTAATAAAATTGATAATATTACTTGTTTGTTGGCAACCTGAATTGTCTGTAACACTGCAACTATAATTACCACTTGTTGTTGGTTTATATGTTTGATTTATTTCGCCAGAAATATCTATATTATCTTTTTTCCATTGATAGTTAATGCCAGTAATGCATACCAAAGAATCTGCAACTTGTGTAATTGTTGGAGCTGCTGCAATTGTTGGAACAACAGCTACTCTATCACTTGTGCAGTCTAACGTTCTTACACTCATATTGTACAAGTAATAATAAAACTGCGAAGGATTGGTAGCATTATTACCAGTGATAGTAAACACATTTGGAATACTATAAGGATATGGGTCTGTTGTAATATTCTTATTTCTAAAAATGTTGGCAATACTATCTGTTGAAACAATAATAGCATGATTGCCAGCTGGCAGCAATAAATTAACATTATAGACTACACCTAAGTCTGATGCATCGTCTCCTGCTATATCTCCTGTTGCTTTTGTTGGACGAGATGCAGTAACATCAATAGTTGTAGCCATTAAAGCATTATAAGTATAGCTACCATTTGGAAATGTTGCTTTAATATCTGCAACAGTAATGGTTACTTTTCCTGGGTAGGCTGTATAGATTTTTGCATTCTCTAATAACACAGGAACTGTTGATGTATATTTAAAATAGTTACCACCTTTTGCTTGATAATCTCCATCTGTAAAACCAGTTTTTGAACTTGCTCCAATATTTGTAGAAACGCCAGAGCCAATATAATAATTGGTAGCAATGGTTGAGGTTGTTGTATTTATTCCTGCTGCAATTGGGCTTGCTGCATTTGCTGCGTTATACCAATAATAGTTTTGATTATTATTAGTATTGAAAGCTCTTAGTGTTGCAGTAGTGCCACAAACATTTGCTTGCCCACTTGCAGTTGATGGTGCAAATGCAATTACAATATCTGTTGACTTAGAATTATTACTTGGTTTCTGATCCGTTGCTAAATTAGCAGTTGCAGTAATGTTATATGTATTTGTTGCAATGCTAGCAAATGGTGTTTGAAAAGTATAAACAACACTTGCACCACTTGCTAAAGTATCTTTAAAATTTTCTGTGATTGTTGCAATGGTTGTTGCACCATTTTTTACAATAGCTGTCAAAGGAATATTTGAAATACGATTATCACCAGCATTAGTAATTCTAACACTTACATATTGATTATTGCTAGAACAATTATTATAAACAGGAATGGCAATATCTGTAATACTTGCATCAATAGCAGGGTTAATAAATAGCACACGATAATCTTGTATAGCTCCAATTTGATTAGCAGGACTGCAAGCATCAAATGCAGCACTTGTTTCAGCAACCACAACCCTCATCAAACTATAATTACCGATAACTACATTATTTGGAATAGTAACATTTGTATTGATAGAACCATTAATAATACTACCAGAATAAACTAATTCATTGGCTTCTGCAAAACTTCCATTGCCATTGTAATCAATATAAACCTTAATGCTTTTATTGTTTGAAGTAGCGTTACAACTACTTATACTTAAGTTTAACGAATACGTTTTAGCAGGCTCTAGTTTTGCAGTTAAGTTGGTGTTGTTATCATAACTATTACAGACTGCAGAAGGTTTGTTAATATTGGCAAAAGAAAAATTATCTACTCTGATATCACCATTATTAATAGTATAAGGTGTGCAGTAATTTGTGCCTCCAATACCAGTGAGTATTAAAGAAAAAACCTGACTACCTCTTTGCAATATTCCTTTATGTGTTATTTGGATTGTATAGATTTCTCCAGCAATAACACTATCTACTTCAACCCTTTCTATATTATCTCTAAAATTATCGCCTTTTATTGCTGCTGCACTAGGGTTTGTAGGATCTAAAAACCAAGGCATATAAGTTGTTGAACCTTTAATAATTCTTATGTCTAAATCGTGAATTAATTTTAGTGATGGATTGTTTAGCAAATTGGTTGTTGTAACAGCACCAACAGGGTCTGTCCAAGCAAGAGTTGCCATTAGTTTTCCATTACCGCTTGCAACAACATTTAATGAATATGTTGCACCATTATTTAATGTTGATTCAATGATTCTGTTTGTTCCGGTGTTACCACTATTGATAATGTTGGCTGCTTTTTCTGCATTTAATAATCCCCAACCAAATTGATAATCTGGTCCATCATTTATACCAGCTTCTGATGCTGTATGAATTGCCAAAGCCTTTAGTGTAGAAGCTTTCATAAAAGCACCACCATTTTTCTGGCTATACAATTCTTGCAATAAATACAATGAGCCTGTAACATTTGGTGTAGCCATTGATGTACCACTCATTGTTTCATAACCAGTAGTGCTGCTGTTTGAACAAGATAAAACATCAACTCCATCTGCAACTAAATCTGGTTTTATTCTGCCATCATCTGTTGGTCCCCAACTGCTAAAACTACTCATTTTAATATCAGATGATTTTGTTGAACCACTTGCAATTCCTTCAACAGCACCAACAGTTAAAATATTTTTTGCAACACCATAAGTTGGAATAATATCATAGCTATTGTTGAATGATAATCCTACAGGTCTGTTTCCTGCATCTATCATATTACCATTGATATCATACCTTCTATAAGGAGTGCCAACAGGAGGGCCATTTTTATCTCTATTATTTCCAACAGATTTTACTATCAAATAGTATGTAGCATTGTAAGCAACAGAATCAAACATTTGCGTTTCATCATTATAAATTCCAAACTTATAATCTGCTGTGTCACCCCAATTTGCCCAAAATTCCCAATCGCCACTGAAAGTATAATTCCAACCAGCAACAGCACCATAAGAATGATTTGAAACTAATAGATTGCTTGCACTTCCAAACATTTCAGAAATATGATTATTAAAATCATAAGCATTCAATTTTGCTGCACCATAGGCCATTCCTTTTACCAAAGGATTTATACCACTGGCAATTAAAGTTCCTGCAACGTGTGTAGTATGATCTAAAATACTTGAGCCATCTTTATTAATAATTCTATTTCCAAATTCGAGGTGATTTGTCATTGGGCATCCACCATCCCAAATGGCAAGTTTGCCATTCATATTAGCCGAAGAACCAGAAAGGTTAAAACCTGTTGAACCTCCTTGCCACAATTGATTGGTGTGTGTTGTAGCTGCTGCAATAATGTTATTGCTAGTTGTTGTATAAACAGGAATTCCATTGATATCAACCCCTGTAAGAATAATGAGTTCGTTAGGGTTGTTGCTTTTTAATGTTAAAGCCCAACCTTTTTGTTTAGCAAGTTTAAGTAGGTTAATACTGTTATTCTTTTGTTTAGTTTCATATAATTTAGATACTCTATTTAACTCAAAATTTTTTGTTTCATTTTGAGAGAAAGAAATAAATGGTGCAAGCATTGCAAACACTAAAAAAATATATACAAGAAATTTATTTTGCATTATTAAACTAAGTAGAGGTAAAGATATTTAATAATATCAATTTAAACTAGATGTGAAAAGTATAATAGCTCTTAAAAACTTATCAAACAAAATATCTACCAATGTTACTTAGTATAATTACCTACTTGAAAAATAGAACATAAAACAGAAGAGTTCCAAGTATCACATAAACCAAAATAACAAATACATCTTGTTTTATGTCGGCCCACTTCTTTTTATTCCAGAGTAACTGATAAAAAATCCACACTAAAAAAGAGATTGGTACGAAGGCATATCTTATAAATATTAGGTTCATTTTAAGGTTGATATTGAATGCAAGAATAGCAAAAAATACAGAGAATATTATTTTCTCTACGCCAATCGTAATATTGCTGATGATAATTCCATCATACTTAAAAAAGGGAGATACCATTGGCATTGTTTGTCCATCAGGATTTATGCCACTTGATAAAGTTGAAACCTGCATTAATACTTTAAAAAACTGGGGATATAAAGTTGTTGTTGGCAACACTGTTGGCAATCAATTCAACTATTTTTCTGGTACAGATGAGGAACGATTGAATGATTTGCAATCAATGCTTGATGATAATTCTATAAAAGCCATTTTATGTGGAAGAGGTGGTTATGGATTGAGTAGAATTATAGATAAAATCAACTTCACTAGATTCAAAAAAAATCCTAAGTGGATTATTGGCTATAGTGATATCACATTGTTGCATAGTCATATCAATAAGCAATTTAAAATAGCAACCATACATTCACCAATGGCTGCTGCATTTAATGATGGTAGTTTTGAAAATCAATATGTGCTTTCATTGCAAAAAGCATTAAAAGGGAACAAATCAAAATATAATTGCAATCCTCATTTTAATAATAAAAATGGAGTAGGGACAGGAGAATTAATTGGAGGAAATTTATGTATGATAGCACATACACTTGGAACTAATTCTGCTTTCAACACAAAAAACAAAATCCTTTTTTTAGAAGATATTGGTGAATACATTTATAATATTGACAGAATGTTTCTTCAACTAAAAAGAGCTGGATTTTTTAAAAATTTATCAGGTTTAATTATAGGAAGTTTTACTGATTTGAAAGATACTACAATCCCTTTTGGTAAAGACGTTTATGGTATTATAAAAGAGCATATTGCTGAATATGATTTTCCTGTTGCATTCGATTTTCCTGTTGGGCACCAAACAGAAAACTACGCTTTAAAAATTGGCGTTGAATATTCATTAAACATTAATAAAAAAACAGTTTCTTTAAGAGAGATATTATCCAATTGACACAATCATTTACATATAACAAAACCGAAAAACTTAAAAGCCGTAAACAGCTTGATATTGTTTTTAAAAATGGAAAATCATTTTTGGTTTTTCCGTTGAAGGTGTTTGTAATTTTTGAAAATGTATCACAAGAGAATCTTATACAATGTGGAGTTGGTGTTAGCAAAAAACACTTTTCTAAAGCTGTTGATAGAAATAGAATCAAGAGAATGCTTAGAGAAAATTATAGATTAAACAAAGGCGTTTTGCATGAAATAATTACAGCAAAACAATTGTCTTTTTTTATTTTATATATCGATAAATCAATGCCCGAAAAAAGCAATTTGTTAGACGATAAAATGAAAAAAGTATTTGAGAAAATTTGCCTAAAATATCACGATGAATTGGCTTCTTAAAACATTAAGTTATCCTTTTATTATACTGATAAAAATTTATCAATATGGTATATCTCCTTTGCTTGGTCCGAAGTGTAGGTTTACCCCAACTTGTTCTCAATATGCAGAAGAAGCCTTAAGAAAATATGGAGCATTTAAAGGAACTTGGCTTGCAGCAAAACGCATTTCAAAATGCCATCCTGGCGGCAAAAGTGGTTACGATCCTGTGCCATAATATTTATAATTTTTTATACAACTATCTTTACCTTTAGCTAAGATTTGCCAAGTAATGAAAAAAGTATTTCAAGCATTTGTGTTTTCGCTTCCTATTCAGTTATTATTATTGCATTGCAGGCGATACCAAATATTTTTAGTATTCTGGTATGTTTTATTTGCAACCATTGCTGGTCATTTTATGAAAAACTATGGTGCAGATACTTTGTTTCTTGCTCCAGAATATTTTAACCAAGTAAGTGCTGCAAGTACTGCTATTACTGGATTTTCTGTAGGAATATTTATAATGAGTTGGAATATCACCACTTTTATTTTGCACGGACATCTTGTAAGTTTTTTAGCAACAAATTCTCAACCATTTTTAAAATACTGCATTAACAATATTATTCTTCCATTATTGTTTTTGATATTCTATTTTTTTAAAGCATACAAGTTTGCTACACAGCAAGAACTATTTACATCTACTGAAATGTTGGTATTGGCATTTAGTTTTTTTGGAGGATTATGTGTATCAATTTTTTTAGCGTTTGCATATTTTTTTGGTGCAGATAAAACTATTTATTACAGAATAGGAAACAAGATAAAATCAGCAAATGAACAATACAATCAAACAATTATTTCAAAGCCTTTTCAGCAACATAGAGCCGATTTAAAAGTAAACTGGTTTTTTAGTGCTAGGTTTCAAATTCGTACACCAAGAGACGTTCATCATTATGATGAAGCTTTTTTAAAAAAGATTTTGAGCAGACATCACTTTGCAGCAGTTGTTGCCATTATGATTGCTTTTGTTTTTTTGGTAGCTATTGGTTTTATATCAGATGAAAGATTGTTTCAACTTCCTGCTGCTGCAAGCATTATTGTTTTCTTTTCAATTTTGATAGCAGTTTCCGGTGCTTTTACTATCTTTTTTCGTAGCTGGACTTTATTATGTTTATTGATATTGTATTTGTTTATAAATTTTTTATATCAAAAAGAAATCGTAGACCCTCGCAACAAAGCTTATGGCTTAAACTATGAAAATAAAACAGAAAGACCTGCTTATAATAGAGAGTCAATTGCACAGCTTGCTTCCAATCAAAACATAGAAAACGACAAAGCATATTATCTTAAAATATTAAACAATTGGAAAGCAAAACAAAAAGATAGTTTACCAGTAATGTATATTATTAACACAAGTGGTGGAGGATTAAGAAGTGCAACATTTACCATCAATGTATTGCAAAGGCTGGATAGTTTAATGAATGGAAACCTAATGAATCAAACACTTTTCATAACTGGTGCATCTGGTGGAATGCTTGGAGCAACTTATTATAGAGAACTGTTTTTGAAGAAAAAAACAAGCAAAATCAATTTGCAATCGAAAGAGTATGTTAATGATATAGCGACAGATTTATTGAACCCATTGTTTTCATCTTTTGTTTCAAGAGATTTAAT
The DNA here is from genome assembly GCA_025363355.1 of Chitinophagaceae bacterium. GTDB lineage: Bacteria > Bacteroidota > Bacteroidia > Chitinophagales > Chitinophagaceae > CAIVPM01. The sequence continues at coordinate 12,450 of JANYEB010000179.1, forward strand.
TGGGCCTGTTCAAAAATTTACTTACAACAATTATAAATACACCAAAGATCGAGGTTATGCTTTTGAAGAAAAATTGAATGAGAATACCAAAGGGCTATTAGATAAAAAAATAAAAGATTATTTATTGCCAGAGCAAAAAGCAGAAATTCCTTTTGTATTATTTAGCTCTGTAATTAGTAGAGACGCTAGAAAAATGATTATAGCAACACACCCTGCAAGGTTTTTAATGAAACCCAACTGTAACAGTGATTATATTAACGCAACAGATGCTGATGCAATAGATTTTACTTCTTTTTTTGAAAAACAAAATGCAGGAGATTTAAGATTATTGTCTGCGTTAAGAATGAATGCTACTTTTCCTTATGCCTTACCAAATGTATGGTTACCAAGCACACCAGTAGTTGATGTTATGGATGCTGGTTTGCGTGATAATTATGGGGCAGAAACAACATTAAGATTGCTATCGGTTTTTGAAGATTGGATAAAACTTAATACATCAAAAGTTGTGGTGTTACAAATTAGAGATAGAAGTTTAAGCGATTGGGATAAACCAACTCAAGACGATGACTATTTAAGTTTTCTTACAAAACCATTTGCACAACTGCAACATAATTGGTTTAAACTACAAGACTATTACCAAGCAGGACAAACAAACTATGCATCTGATATGTTCAATAAAAAACTAAATACAATTTGCTGGCAATATTTACCAACAAAAGCCAATGAAGCTGCAGGCTTAAGTTTTCATTTAACATCTGCAGAAAAAAATGACATTGCAGCAGCAGTTGATAATGAAATTAACAATAAATCCTTTAAAAGATTTAATCTTCTTCTTCGCTAAAAGGGACAGTCTCTTTAATTTAGCAGTGGGGTCAATAAAATAAACTACTCAAAACAAATAGATATTTTTATTTTTCCCCTACATTTGCGTCCCAATTCACAGGAACACTTTCTTTTAGATTGAGTTTTTTACCTGCGGGTGTGGTGAAATTGGTAGACACGCCAGACTTAGGATCTGGTGCCGCGAGGCATGGGGGTTCGAGTCCCTCCACCCGCACAAAAGAAAGTTGATAAGTAAAGGTTGACAGGTATCAAATCCTTTCACTTTTTCTTATCAACTTTTTAATTTTTATAAACATTTATAACTTTTCTATGGCTACAGTTACTAGAGAAAACATCGGTTTACTAAATGACAAACTGATTGTTAAAATTGCAAAAGAAGATTACATCAATAGTTTTGAACAGGGGTTAAAAAAACAAGCAAAAAATGCCAATATTCCTGGCTTTAGAAAGGGAATGGTTCCTGCTGGTTTAATTAAAAAAATGTATGGTCAAGGTATTTTAACTGAAGAAGTGATTCGTCTTGCAGAAAGACAATTGTACGACTATATGCAAACTGAAAAATTAGATATTTTCACCCAGCCATTGCCTTTAGAATTCGATACAAATAAAATTGAAGTTAATAATCCTGCTGATTATACATTTTCTTTTGAAGTTGGTTTAAAACCACAAATCAATATAGATGCTAAGTCTATTACTGCAACTAAATATGTAATTAAAATAGAGGAGGTATTAGTTGATGAAGAAGTTGATAGATTAAGAACGCGTCACGGAAAAATGACAGAGCCTGAAACAGTAACTGGGGATGAAAATGTGTTAAACGTAACTTTTAACGAAACAGACGAAAATGGTGTTGAAGTTGAGGGTGGAATTAGCAAAGCAAACTCTGTTTTGGTAAAATATTTTACCCGGGAATTTAGAAGTAATTTATTAGGAAAGAAAAACAATGATGTGGTTGCATTGCAACTTGAAAAAGCGTTTGAAGATAAAGAACTAGAGTTTATTGCTCAAGATTTAGGTTTAACAAAAGAAGATGGAGCAAAGCATTTCAACATTACTATCACAAAAGTTGGGTTTGTTGAAAAAGCAGAACTGAACGATGAGTTTTTTGCTACTGCTTTTCCAAATAAAGAAATAAAATCTGAAGAAGATTGCAGAAATGCAATTAAAGAAGATATTGCTGCTGCTTATGCTGCACAAAGCAGAAACCAAATTCACGATCAAATCTATCATCATTTAATTGATCATACAACTATTCAATTTCCTGAAGCATTTTTAAAACGTTGGTTGCAAACTGGTGGCGAAACACGCAAAACTGCTGAACAAGCAGAAGCAGAGTTTCCATCTTTTGTAAACAGTTTAAAATGGACATTAATTAGCAGTCAAGTTGCTAATGATAATAAGATAGAAGTATTACCTGATGATATTAAAGCATTTGCAAAAAACCAAATAATGGGTTATATGGGTGGTGCAATGCTAGATGATAGTCAGCCTTGGATGGAAGATTATGTAAAAAGAATGATGCAGGATAAGAAGTTTGTTGAGGATAGTTTTTATCGAATTCAAACAGAAAAAATGTTTACAATTTTAGAAGCTGAAGTATCTTTAAAAGAAGAAAGCATCAGTGCTGAAGACTTTGCTAAAAAGCAACATCATCACCATCATTAATAAAAATTTAAAACCCCGTTCCGAAATTTCGGGACGGGGTTTTTGTTTATTTGTATATGATAAAAAAAATTGTCATTATTGGTCCCGAAAGCACAGGAAAAAGCACATTGTGCAGCCAGCTTGCAGCACACTACAATACCCTTTGGTGTCCAGAGTTTGCTAGACAGTATTTATTGGATAATGGAACCAATTATTCATTTGATGATTTAGCAACTATTGCAAAAGGACAGTTGGAATTGGAGAAGAATTACGAATTACGAATTACGAATTCTGAACAACAAGATAACAAACCCCCAATTCCCAATTCCCAATTCCTATTCCTCGACACCGATATGTATGTAATGAAAGTATGGTGCGAATTTGTTTTTGGTAAATGCCATCAGTTTATTTTAGATGAAATACAAACCAGAAAATATGATTTGTACTTACTTTCTAACATTGATTTACCTTGGATTAAAGATGAGTTGCGAGAGTATCCTGATGAAAAACCAAGACAAGAATTATTTGCAATTTATCAAAACATCTTATCTAATCAATCTACAGCTTGGCAGCTAATAAGTGGCACAAATGAAGAGCGTTTGCAAAATGCTGTTAAAGCCATAGACGACACTTTCAAATCATAAATCGTACATTTTAGGGTTTATATCCAGCATCATTAAAAATAGTCATTGTAGGTGTTTGCATCAATTCATTTAATGAGTTTTTTGGGTGAGCATCCATCCATTTTTTTACAATTTGCCATCCACTAAAACTTCCAATATTACCTGGAGAAGTTTCGCTTAGTTCTGGTGTTTTGGGGCCATCTGTAACATAAGGAGAAACAACACTTGGTTCTCTTTCAAATAATAAATTACCCTGAACAAAATATGCCCAAATAGTTTTTTCATTGTCAAAACATTGTTCAAGTTGGCTTTGTGTATAGCCTGTTTTAACACTGTCGGCAGTTTTTGGTAACAACATATCCAACACATATAAACGCCTGCCTTGTTCAATCATTCTTTCTGCTAATGGTCTGCCATTACTTTTATCAGGAAATAGTTCTTCAATAATATTTTTAATACAATTTGTAGCAATATACTGTGGCTCGAACCTGCGAGATTTATAGGCTGGATAAGTTTGAGCAATATATCCATTTTGATAAGCATCGTAATCCTTACCCAAATATCCTTGCAAGCCAACAGCCAAGCTATGGTCGCTAGTTAAAGCTGTGCCAACACCATCTAAAGGACCAACAAATGTGATTAGTTTTTTAGGTAAATTATATTTCGGGAAATAATGTTTAGTAAGCTGCAAGCCCAGTGTTAGCTCTGTTTTTACATCATTTAAAGAAGAGAATTTTTTTGCTGCATCCTGATAAATGGTTCTATATAAACTATCTCTTAAAAACAATTTTACCTGACTAATAACAGAATCTGGTTGAGGCATTAAGCCTAGTACTTGATACAAATAATCTGGCAAAAAAGCTTGATATTTTTTGTTAAGTAGGTCTAAAGACTGCACTATTTTAGTAGTATCAATTTTGTAAAAATCGTCTTCAAATCTTTCAACTTTTAAATCAACCACAATACTAGAAACATCAGGAATATTTTTTTTGCCTTTACAGGCAGAAATTATTAAAAAACTTGCGATGATGATAGATAAATAACGAAACTTCATACCGCAAAACTAATAGAATATTCTTGAGGCTGTTTTATTAAAATAGCCTTTGCTTTAAATTCTTTTTCTTGTTTTCTCCAACTTTTAAAATCTGCATAACTCATATAAACAACTCCATTTTTATTGTTTATAGTAGATGCCTGATACAACATTTTATAATGTTGTGCAATTACTTGTTGAGCTTTTAAGAATGAAAAATTGGGATCATAAATATGTGCAGGTTCTGCACCAGCACCATTTAGCTCAAGTATTGAAATATTTTTGCCTTGTTTTAAATCTTCAACGCTAGTACAACGCAAATCAAATCTTCCAAAATAAAACCCATCAATTTGGTTGCTTATTTCATCAAAAGTTTTGTTTAGTTGCTCATCAATAATGTAATTATAGTTTATAAACATTGCACCTAAAACGTGGTTACCATAAGGTACTAAAACCTGATCTTCATCTTTTTTTAAAACCTTATTAAAGTCAATTGATTCGTTTTTTTTAAGATGATAATATTGTAAAAATGCTCTATCATATTTAAGAATTAATTGTTCAATTGTTGAACTGCCATCACCTTTTATAGACAGCAATTTTTTTAGCGTTACAGATGTTACTTTTCCTTGATGACTTTTTGGATTTCTAAAATAAAAAACGCTGAACTCTAAAGGATAATCAATGTAGGCTTGAATAAGAAAGGGGATATTTATTTTATTGATGTAATCGTTTAACTCAACTTTATTATTTATTTTTTGTACACACCAACCCCTTTCTCCTCTATCTGGTTTTGCAATAATTGGGAAGAATATATTGCGTGTATTGAGTTTATTTAAAATAACATTTAAAGTGTCTGTATCTTCAATATAAATGGTTGATGGAAAATATTTTTTAGGAATGAGTTCAAATATTTTCCACTTGCTTTCAAAAAACATTCCCCCAGTTTCTATAGTTGGATTGGATGCTGAAAAGAAAAAAAATGACCTTGCTTTTATTGCCAAGAATATGTAGTAAAAACTAACAGGAAAATACACAACCCACATAGGCCAATACTCCCAACTAGTGGCTTTAATATAATATCTTCTAAGCTTAAAATATAATTCTGTATTGCTCATAACGATAAATTATTACTTGGCTTCTCTTGGTAACAAACAACTTGATAAAGTTTTACCAATACTCATATCAACGCAGGTAAATTTATAGTCAATAAAATCGTAATAATTAAAACAAACAGTTTGGTGATGTTGTAGTTCAATAAAAGAATAACTAATTGTTTTCATCGTTGAACTTCTGTCTATAATAAAACCATTTTCTTTATTATCGAATGATTTAAAAAAATTCAATAAACTAAGTTTTGAAACTGGAGGATTCATGGCAATCCAATTATCAAACATATCCTTCCTATCTGCTTTTGCTTTTGCTAAATAAAGCGTTGACGATGAAAAAATATGTGGTATTGTAGCATCTAATAACATTCTCGTTTTATTTGTTCCATCCCATACTAATTGAAATAAATTGTCATCACTAAAAACAATTAAAGTAAATGGTTCAACATCTATTAAGTTCATTAAGTTCCAATCAACAACTGGTAATTCGCTACTCAATAATTCAAGAACAATCAAGCCCCTACTTTTTCTATAAAACCTTTTGCGAGTATGGCTTTCAAAACCACCATTTAGCAGAATAATCACATTGTTAAAATCATTTACGCCAATCCAAGTTCCACCTGCATAAGCATCAACTGGGGATAAAAATTTTACTTCGTTCTCATCATTTACTTGTGGCATAGATGCTTTGGGTCTTAAGGGACTTTCGTCTCTTAAAGAAGCAAAACAACTTGTGCCATTTTGGGGTATATAAACTACTGTACACATACTATTTGTTTTAAAAGCCAAACCTTGTTCCTACTAAAATTGATAATGCTTGTGGCTTACTAGCTTGAACAGTAATATTTGCAGTCCAGTAAGAAGCATCTATATAAACTGTTTGTAATATTTTAGATGTTGTTTTAAATGCTAATCTTAATCCACCTCTGGTAAACAATCCATTCATTCTTGTTACTTCTTGGTTGATAATATTGGTGGCATTATTTACATATAATCTGGGCTCACCAATGTTGGCATATCCAAGTCCTATGTATGGTGAAAAGAATAAAGTCCCAGACTTATTAATGCTAATATTTCTACCCATATTAAACCCCACTAAAAATACAGAACTACTGGTATTTTGAAATAAGTAATTAGAGCTATTGTCTTTAACTTGTTGGCTATAATTTACTGCATTAAAATCTAACACAAATTGTAAGAAATAATTTTTACTAAACTTATATTCTATTCCAGAATTTAATGCCAACGAGGTTTTGTAGGAATTTGAAAAATTAGATAGTGGTGATAATACTCCTACCGAGGTTGTAAAAAATAGCTTTGAACTATCTTGTGCTTTGGCATTAATTACAATAAAACAAATTGTAGTTAACAAAGCAATGTTTATTCTACTTTTCATTTTATGTATTTTGTAAGGTTGATTGGTATTTGATGGTAGAATAAGCCATGCCAAAATTTGCATCTACGATGTTTAATTTTAGTTCAACCAGTGCAACTTTAATTAATGCTAAATGGTGTATGGTATGCTCTGTGTTATACACTATTTCTCTAACGTAAGTGGTGGTAACAATTGGTTCAATTGCATCAGCAATATTATCTATAGCTAAGTTTAGTTTTTTATCTGGTAATTGATAATACAGTTCAAGACTTGCTAATACACTCAATGCAACTTCTTTATTAGTTTCTATATCAAGATTTCGTTTTCTGTTAATATAATCTACAGTGCCAGAATAATAACCATTAATGGCACATTGTAATAATTCAATTATATGCCTTGTGTGAGCACCAATACTGGCATTGCCCAAATGCTCAACCTTTTGTGTAAATTGATAATAATCTAATGCTTCAATTAGATTTTTTAATGATGCTAGCTGTTGCGATAGTTGTTGAAAGATCATAATTTTTGATTCTAAAAATGATAAATAATTTCAGGAGAAAAACTAAAAGAACGCGTTAAACCATCTGGTCTAACATCTCTAACTATAAATGGCAAACCTGCTGAAATGGCAATAGAAAATTTTGAACTTAATGTATAAGATGCAGCAAAAGTTGCATTTAAAGTAATACCATCAGAACCTGCAATTTCAATTGGTTTGTTGCTAATATTACCATCAATGTAAGTATCTTTTGATAAATGATAAATACCCAATAAACTGGCTTTTAAATTAAATTTCTTTTTAGCAACTATTGTGTATCCTGCTCTCAGTAACACATCTCCCTTTCTATAAAAATCGTTAGATGGAGCATATTTATTTGCCTCTGAATTTGCCCAGTATGCAGGCAAAAATGTGTTTTTATTATTGCCTGTTAAAGGCTGCTGAATAGCAGTTGCAAAAAACCATTTATCATTTGTAATACTTACACCTGCAATTAAATCTACAGTGCCTAAACTACTTTGATATTGCATTGGATACGGTTTATTGTCTTTTCTTAAATCACCATTGTTCAAAGGCAGTTTTGTACCTAATATGAAAGTAGATTTCCATTTGCTTTTTGTTGTAGGGGTGTAACTACCCGAAATAAGAACATCGCCTAAACCAGCAATAGTTCCCAAGTTTCCTGAGGCTATATTAGTTGTTAACTTTGCCTGAATTGCCCAGTTTTTATTCAATTGATTATCGTATTGAATACCTGGTGTAAACACATAAACATCTTCATCGCCAATTCCATTTGTTAATTGTAATGATAGTTTTTGTTTTGTTACAGTTTTTGTTGCAGATTGTTTAATACCACCCATTGTGCAAAAACCTGCATCACTACAACCTTGTGCAATTAAAAATTTGCTTACCAAAGAAACCATTAAGAATAAGACTGTTTTTCTCATATTACTTTCTTTTTAAGATTTTATTAAACAAATTCAAGCCTTGTTGTTTATGTATTAATACAATTGCAATGCACAAGATAATTACTATAATGGCTAACATAAAAAGCTGTCCTCCATCTCCTTTAGATTCAATGCCAATTACTGTTAGATGAGATAGTATAGCACCAGACATTAAGCCAATGCCTAAAAAAGCACCAATAAAAGCCGTTGCAGGAATTAATAAAATAATACCAGTAATTAATTCAATGACACCTGTTCCAATTCTTCCCCAAGGTTCAACACCCAATTTGGTAAACAGCTCAACCGATTCGGGATGACCCGTAAATTTAAAATACAGCGTTTGCAATAAAATAGCTGCTGCAGCTATACGCAATATCCAAGAAATAATATTTTTCATTTTGTAGTTAGTTTTATTTGATTAGTGAAATATGTTCATCCAGCTTTTATCGGCTTTTGATTTTAAATTAGTTTCATCTTTATTCCATTTAGTTAAAGTGTTGTTAACCCAAGAGTGATAAAACAAATAGAGTTTACCATTGAGTACTTTAAAAGTCTCTGGATCAACTTCTACTTTTTCACCAGTAGCACCCATTGCATAAGCACACCAACCACCATATTGTGGCTCATAATTTTTAGAATTTTTAACAAATAAATCTTTGTTAGCAGCAGTAGAAAAATTGTAGTTAATACCTTCTACAGTTGCAGTAAATTGTTTGTTGCCTTTTACAGCCTTGTTTTGATTAAAATATGCCACAGGGTCATAGCCTTGAATGGCAATATTTTTTTCTACATTAAAATGTTTTGTTCGTAATTGTGCTTGTGCATTTGCAAATCCAATAGTAATAACTGTCGCAATTAATGCTGTGAAAATTTGTTTCATTTTTTTTGTTTTATTAATTATTAAGAGAAGTCCAGTTTTTATCTGCAGCTTTAATTCTATTGGCAGTGTCTTTAATCCAAAACTCTTTTACTTTTAAATTATAGTTTAGGTATAGCTTGTCATTTATAATGGTAAAAGCATTTGGCTCAGTTGGCGACTTGTGGTTTTCGCTGCAACCATAAGCACAATAGCCACCATACTGTGGAGCATATTTAGCTGGATTTACTTTAAAGCTATCTAAATTAGATTGAGAAGAAAATTGCCATTTACTACCACTCCATTCAAAAGAAAAACTCTCCATTCCTTCCACTGCTTTATTTTGTAAAAAGTAAGCGACAACATCATATCCTTTAATTGCTGTGCCTTTGGTATTGTAATAATTTGTTGTTTGAGAAAAACTACTTGTATAAAACAAAAAAGCAATTGTTGTTGTTACTAGATATTTCATTTCTATTCTTTAATTTGATAATGCAAAAATGCCATTTATACAAAGGGCGAACAATTGATATAGTTCCCTATCATTTGTACATTCTTCCCTAATATTTTGTAAGAGGTGTTTTTTTAAGTTCAGATGGGTTTTGAGAAGTACAGTTTTTAAAAAACTTACTAAAGTGTGCTACATCTTCAAAGCCTAAATCGTCAGCTATTTCCTTAACAGATTTATCTGTATAATAAAACAATCTTTTGGCTTCTGTAATCACACGTTCTTGAATTATTTGTAGGGGTGTTTTTTTGCTGTATAAAGAAAAAATATTGGATATTGTTTTTGGCGATTTATTTAACAAACCAGCATAAAACTGCACTTGCCTTTCTGTTCTAAAATGTATTTCTACCAAAACATTATATTGTCTTAATAGATTAAATTTTTCTTCTATTACTTCAGCTTTGTCTAAGTATTGCTTTTTTGCTAATCGTGTAGTTTGAATGATTAGACGAACCAATAACATTCGCAACATTTCGCCTTTAATATCTTCTTCAGATTCGTATTCTTCAACAAACAATTCTAAAAGTCTTTGCATTTTTTCAATATGCTCATCATCAAGATTTACAAACATTGTTGATGATGGACCAAAGAAAATAAAACCAACACAACCAACTTCAGCATCGTGGTTGAGGATGCAATAAAACTCTCTGTTAAACTGCCAAGCAACAATATCTTCTGCTCTTTCAAACTTAAACGATTGGTTAAGCATTATAGGCAAAATGGTATCAGCAGCAAACTCATATTCTATTTCATCAATCATTACTTTCTGTGCTTTGCCTCTGTTCCAAGCAATGGTGTGAAATGTAAAATCAGCATTTTGGTTAAAATAATTTTGGTTAAATGAATCTTGGTTTTGTAAAAGCAACAGTTTTCCTAATCCATTTTTATGTGTGAAGCTATGTTTCATATATGTAGTTGAACAGTTATTACGAGGGGATGATAAAAAACTTACAAACATAAAAATACAAAGGCAGTACAATTAATACTGTACTGCCTTTATAAAAAATAAATCAAGCTTTTTTGTTTTCCTTAAATCACATCTGCAACAGGAAAATCGATTTTAAAACCAGTAAGATTGTGTATGTAGTTGCTAATAATTTTATCGCCAATCACTATCACTACATCTACCAAATTAGCTTCTGTATATCCAGTAGCAAAAAATGCTTCTTTACTTTCTTCGCTTGCTCTTCCTTTGTTTTCAGTTGCACTTTTAGCAAATTTTACCAATGCATCTAACTTAGTATCAAATGAAGCTGTACCTTTTCTTAATTCAATAATTTGTTCATCTGTAAAGCCATTCATTTTGCCTAAAACAGTGTGGGCACTTTGGCAATACTTGCAACCATTTACTTGGCTTACTACTAAATTAATAACCTCTCTTTCCTTAGCCCTTAAAGTACTTTTGCGATTTTGAAAAGCTAAATAATCTGCTAATGCTGTTTCGCTTTTTGCGAAATAAGCATACAAGTTTGGTACAAAGCCCAAGCCTTTTTGTAAGTTATCAAATACTTCTTGATTGTTTTCAGATACTTCTCCTCTGGTGGGAACTGTGAATTTTTGCATTGTATTTTTTTTAAATAATTTGTCGTTGTTTGACAATGCAAAACTGCTATTAAACCCAAGCATTTTCCAATGAAGTAGATTAGGAAATTAGGTTGAAATAGATGATGTATAAATCTTGAACTAGATTAAGATTTCTTACCTACCCTTTTGTTTCTTAGTTTAGATAGGTATTCTGTGGTCATTCCTAAAAAAGAGGCTAATGCATACTGAGGCACACGCTGCACAATAGCAGGATATTTTTCTTGAAATTCCTGGTATCTTTCTTCTGCAGTTTTGGTTAGGTTGGTTATTAACCTGCGTTGATAAAATGCAACACTACGTTCAGCAATCATTCTAAAAAATGTTTCAAACTTTGGATTCATTTTTTTAAGTTCTTGCTCGGTTTTAAAATCTAATTGCATAATCAAACTATCTTCTAAAGCCACTACAAACATTGTGGCAGGTTGCTGAAAAACATAACTGTTATAGTCGGTAATCCACCAATCGTTTATAGCAAACGTAATAGTATGGTCTTCGCCATTGTCACCCACAACATAACTTCTAAAAGCACCATCAACAATGTAGTTTCTATACTTGGCAGTAAAATCAGGCTGCACAATAAATTGACGTTTTTTGATTTTTGTTTCCTTAAAACTAGTGCAAAAAATTTCTGCCTCTTCTGGCAAAAGCTGCACATATTTTTCAATGTAATTGGCAATTAGTTGCTGGTTTTTTGTCATAAAAATTATGCTTCTAATTTACTTGCAAAAGCAATGTAAGTGGTTAAAGGCAGTATGTCAATCTTACCCTTTAGTTGTGCTATAATTTGCCCGCGATGATAACAAGAATGAGTAACAATATGCATTAAAGCATCGGCAACACTCATTGTTCTTTTGCTGCCATCTATGGGAAATGTAAAATGAACAATTCGCTCAAGCTCCTTATCATCAATAGTTTCAAGATATTGCTGCAAATCGGCAAACATTGTTTGCATTAGTTGTTGACTTTCGTCTAAGGTTCTTTCTTGGAAAATAGTGGTAGTAAATTCTGTAACTTTTATTCGACTCATCCACATACTATATGACGATAAAAGATGAGAGAATAATAATAAACTTCTATCATCTACTACAATAGCTTTTTCTAAGGCTTCTGCTAAAAGGTTGTTTGCCCAAATTTCGCTTTCTATAAGTTTTATAAAATATTGCTTCATTGTTATTTTGATAAAATGGTTTTAACTCTATACTGCAAATATGGTATAACATCTGTAGCAAACCACTGGTTCTTTTCATCCAAAAATATTATTTGCAAACCCCTCTTGAAAGAGGAGTTTTTGTTCTTGCAAGCACCTACAGATGCTTGCATCAGTCATTTTTGCTGATGAATGAGTGTTTTTTGCTGGTGCAAGAGCAAAAAAGGCTCTCGAATGAGCTACATGGCTCTTGCATCCACCTTTTTGGTTCTTGTATGAATGATTTTAGTGCTTGCAGGAGGGGTTTTTCTTATTTAAGATTTGGGAGTAACGATAATAACAACAACAATCAAAAGAATTAATAATGATAATGAGTAAGCGAATAGCGGATGCATTTCGCCTTCGTTGGTGTTCGTTTTCATCTTCGCCAATGTTGGGTGTTCTTCACCAACATTGCAAAATAATAAAGCCCCCGCATTTAAAATGCGGGGGCTTTATTATTGTAAATACATCGTGTATAGCCTAATGCTAATGTGCATCCAACCAGTTCTTCCCCATTCCTAATTCAGCTTCAACAGGTACATCGTTTGGTAAAGGCAACGCAGTTTTCATTCCTTCCAAAATCAATGGCTTCAATACTTCCAGCTCTTCGGGCACGGCATCAAAAACAAGTTCATCGTGTACTTGCAAAATCATTTTGCTTTGTAGTTTTTGTTCTTGTAGCTGCTGTTGAATTTTTATCATTGCCAGTTTTATCATATCTGCAGCAGTACCTTGTATTGGGCTGTTAATGGCATTTCGTTCTGCAAAACCACGCACAGTAAAGTTGGATGAATTAATATCTCTCAACCAACGTTTACGACCCATTAAAGTTTCAACATAACCATTCTCTCTTGCAAAGTTGATGGTGTCGTCCATATATTTTTGAATACTACTAAACTCACGTTTATAGTTGTCTATAATTTCTTTGGCTTCGGTTCGGCTAATGCCTAAATTATCAGCTAATCCAAATGCCCCTTGCCCATAAATAATTCCAAAATTTACACTCTTGGCTTTGTAACGCATTTCTTTGGTAACATCACTTTCTTCAATATTATAAACCTTTGCAGCAGTAGCTGTGTGAATGTCTTTACCCAAGCGAAAAGCCTCACACATATTAGGGTCGCCACTAATAGCAGCCACAATTCTTAACTCAATTTGAGAGTAATCGGCACTTACTAAAATTCTGTTGGAACTACGCGGTACAAAGGCTTTGCGAATTTCTTTACCCCTGTCAGTACGAATAGGAATGTTTTGCAAATTAGGGTTATTACTACTCAAACGACCAGTAACTGCAACAGCTTGTGCATAGCTGGTATGCACTCTTCCTGTTTTACTATTTATCAATTTTGGCAAAGCATCTACATAAGTAGATTTCAATTTTGTAAGTTCTCTAAACACCAAAATATCTTCTACAATCTGGTGTCCTTTTGTTGCTAATTTTTGCAATACATCTTCACCAGTTTGGTATTGCCCAGTCTTTGTTTTTTTAGCCGAACTGTCCAATTGCATTTTATCAAACAATACTTCACCCAATTGTTTTGGAGATGCTAAATTGAATTTAACACCTGCTTGCATATATACACTTTCTTCTGCTTTGCGTGCATCTGTATCAAGTAGTTTGCTGTATTCGTTTAAGAAATCAACATCTACATTAATACCTTCAAACTCCATAGCAGTAAGCACTTTTACCAATGGGTTTTCTACTTCGTAAAATACTTTTTCAACTTCTTTTTCTTTTAGTAAAGGAAATAAAGAATGCTTTAATTGCAAAGTAATATCAGCATCTTCAGCAGCATAATCTTTTACAATTTCAACATCCACATCTCGCATATTTCCTTGCTTTTGAGAAGCTGCATCTAAGCCTAATTCTCCAATTTTATTGCTTGGTGCTTTACGTGTTTTCTTTCCAATCAGTTCATCAATATGGATAGGTTCGTAGTTTAAATATTGCTGGCTTAATGCATCCATACTGCGTTTGCCTTCGGGCTCTACCACATAATGTATCAACATTGTATCGCAAATATTTCCTTTCAACTCTATGTCGTACCACTTCAATACCAACATATCATATTTAAGATTTTGACCAACCCAAGTTTTCATTAAATCGTTAAATAATGGCATAAAATGTTCAAGCAATTTTATTGCTTCTTGTCTATCAGCAGGAACAGGAACATAGTAAGCTTCGTGTGGTGTTATGGCAAAACTCATACCTACCAATTCAGCTTCATTAGCATCAATGTTGGTGGTTTCAGTATCAAAACAAATCTCTGTTTCGTTAATTAGTTTATTGGTTAATTCGTTAATTAGTTCTGGTGTATTTACTAAGTGATATTTATGTTCAACGTCTTTAATAGTTTTGAAAAAAGAAGTCTCACTCCCAACCCCATCTCCTAAAGGAGAGGGGGTTGCAACGGCTGTTGGTGCTATGTCTTGTAAGAATGATGGCAAAGCAATAGAACCGTGACGAGAAGCTGTCTCACCCCCAACCCCCTCTCCAAAAAGAGAGGGGGCTTTAGAGCCCTGAGTGTTTGAACTTTTTTTACTTGATGATGAACCTGCAATTGGGTTTCCAAATAAGTCTCTCGCCTGATTTGTTTCAATACTTGTTGCACCATCACCAAACAACCTTTTTGCTAAAGTTCTAAACTCAAGTTCATTAAATACTTCTTGTAAAGCATCTTTATTCCATTCTCCCAATTTAAAATTTTCTTCGTGAAATTCAACAGGTACATTGGTTATGATAGTTGCCAATTGTTTACTCATTATAGCATCTTCTTTTCCTGCTCTAACTTTTTCGCCAATAGAACCTTTAATGTTTGCTGCATTTTCTAAGACACCTTCAAGCGTATCATATTCTTTCAATAATTTTGCAGCCGTTTTTTCGCCAACGCCTTTAATCCCAGGAATATTATCAACTGCATCACCCATCAATCCTAAAATATCTATCACTTGGTCAACACGTTTTATATCCCATTTTTCACATACTTCTTTTGGTCCTAAAATTTCAATATCGCCACCGCCATAACTTGGTTTATACATATAAATTCCATCACGTACTAACTGACCATAATCCTTGTCTGGTGTTACCATAAATACTTCGTAGCCGGCATCGTGAGCTTCCCAAGCCAAAGTGCCAATCACATCATCAGCCTCATAACCTTGCATACCAATTACAGGAATATTAAAGGCTTCAATAATTCTTTTTATATCAGGCACAGCAGCCAATAAATCTTCTGGTGCATCTTGACGATTTGCTTTGTAATGTTCATATTGTTCATCACGAACTGTGGGCCCACTCACATCAAAACAAACAGCCAAATGTGTAGGTTGTTCTTTCTTTATCAACTCAATTAAAGTATTGGTAAAACCAAACTGTGCATTGGTATTGCGACCTTTTGATGTAATGCGTGGATTACGAATGAGTGCATAATAAGCACGAAAAATGAGTGCAAACGCATCGAGTAGAAATAGTTTTTTTTCTGGCATAAGCAAATTAAAAGAATTCTAAGCTAAATCTCGAATGTAGCTTTTTTATTTTATGCTATTGCTATGAGGCTATAAAAATCAACAAAAATCTTATTGTGCAAGTATCAACTTGTTGGTATTAACTAACCAAATTCAAAAAACATCCCTATAAAAACACTCATTTTAGCACCATTAAAACCTTGATGGTAAAAATTAAATCTGTGATTTAATAAATAAAAAATAACTTG
Source organism: Chitinophagaceae bacterium (assembly GCA_025363355.1). Taxonomy (GTDB): domain Bacteria; phylum Bacteroidota; class Bacteroidia; order Chitinophagales; family Chitinophagaceae; genus CAIVPM01. Next base: position 28,370 of record JANYEB010000179.1, read on the forward strand.
CATCATTACAATTTAAAATAACAGACAAAATGAATTCAGGAACAGTAAAGTTTTTTAATCGATTAAAAGGATTTGGTTTTATTACACCACAAGGTGGCGGAGCAGATGTTTTCGTTCATCAATCAGGGTTAATCGATGAAATTAACGAAAAAGATTTCGTACAATACGAAGTTGAAAATGGAAAAAAAGGATTAACAGCAGTTAAAGTAAAAATAGTTCAACAATCTAGTTTGTAAACTTTTTCAAAAAGGTTGGTGATAATCATTATCACCGACCTTTTTTCTTTTGTGGGTTTGCTTAAACCCAATATCTACAAATGTTATAGCGATTTTGATTGATTGCAAAAATTGCTAATTTTATTTCCTATTTCTTTGCAAGTAATGTCAACTAACATTTCTATCCCCATTAATCGCAAAAGATTTCCATCAGCATTAATTATTGGCTTGTTGCTTACAGCAAGTTTAATCTATAATGTTTCTTTATCAATTCCAACTCAACTTTCAATGGATGATTTATTGATGTGGAGTTTAAAAATTGCACTACTTGTTGCACTTGTTTTTTATACAAGTATTTCTTTAGTGAGTTATCTTAAGGTGATATTTGATAAAACCGCAATGTTAAAATTAACAGATACTGCAATGATTGACAATAGCAGTATTTTTTCTTGTGGTGAGGTTTTATGGGAAGATATTGCTGATGTAACGATGAAAAAAGGCATTAATATGCAGTTTCTAATGGTGAAACTAAAAAATCCAGAAAAATATTTACCCAAGGGTAATTTTTTAAAGAGATATTTTATTCAAAATAGAATTAAAAAATTAGGAACGCCTATTATTCTCTCTGAAACACACCTAAAATGTAATATAGATGTGTTGAGAGAAATTATTTTAGAACACGCTGGAAAATAAATTAGGCTGTGGCAGTAACCAGTTTGTTTACACTTCTATAAACAAAAGAATTACAAATATGTCTGCGTGCAAATCTTGCTTGTGATGGGGCATTTACCAACTTTACATAAATAGCTTTGGGAACACCAAAATATTCGTAGCTATTACCATCGGTGAATGTGATACTTAACTTTTCGTTTTTATATTCAAAGTCTTCAATGCTAGCAACAGTAATAGTTTCAGTATATTGCTCAATAGTAGATTCGATAGTCTCTGGTGCAATGCTTACCAAAAAATGATATGCTTCTATAATTTTTTTACTTCTTTCTTCAGCAGCTATTTTTTCTGCTTCGTTATCTTGAAATTTATCAGGATGACAATCCTTCATTAAATTTCTATAAACTGATTTTAATTCTTTTAGTTCTGCGTTTTTTGTAACATCAAGTAACTTTCTATACCCTTCAATTTTTCTCATAATGGCTGCGAAGATAGTAGTTTGACTTAAAGTCTATTTTTTCTTCTGTCCACGAGTAATGGGTTTGCCATATTTCTTCATCATTCTGTCCTTCTTTCTAACAATAAAGTTCACTTTTTGATTTTTAGCAGATTTTTCGTGAAAAGCAGGGCCAACGTCTTCTTTTTTAGGCACTTTAAACTGAATGATTTTCATATGTACCTTAGGCTTCTCATCATCAGTTAACACATCAGAAATTTCAAGATGTTCTGGCAAAGGCAGCATAGGAATCTTATATTTCATTAAGGTTTCAATGGCTTCTTGCTCTGTTTTTTCTTTTTCTGTGATGAAAGTAATGGCAATTCCTTTTTTATCTGCACGCCCAGTTCTACCAATTCTATGAATATAATTTTCTGGCACTTCTGGTGTGTCAAAATTAATCACGTGTGTTACTTCAGCAATATCTATTCCTCTTGCAACAATATCTGTGGCTATTATAAATCGGTAGTTTCCTTCGTGAAATTGTTTAACAGTATTAAATCTGTGGTTTTGTTCTTTATTAGAGTGAATAACACCAACAACCCCAGGAAATTTTGGTTCTAGTTGCTCATATAATTCATCTGCTAAACTTTTTGTTGCAGCAAATACCAGCACTTTGGTCATTGTTTTATCTTCAGTTAACAACAACTCTAATAAATTAACCTTAGTATAAAAATTAGGAACAGCATACCCTGTTTGAATAATATTTTCTAAGGGAGTTCCTGTTGGAGCAGCTTCGACCCTAACTGGATTATTAAAATAAGTATCCATTAGCAACTCAACATCTTCTGTAATCGTTGCAGAAAACATTAGGTTTTGTCTCTTCTGTGGCAATAAATCAAGAATGTTTTTAAGCTGTGTTCTAAAACCAAGATTCAGCATTTCATCAACTTCATCAATTACAACTCTTTTAATAGTTTTTGTTTTAAATGCACCATTCATAGCCAAATCATATAATCTTCCTGGCGTTGCAACCAAAACATCTGCACCTTGTTCAAGATCTATAGATTGTGTGTTAATGCTTACGCCACCATAAACACCCACTACACGAACATTCATATAAGTTGTTAAAGATTTTGCAGCTTCTACAACTTGTGCAACCAACTCTCTTGTTGGCACAACAACAAGTATTTGTGGCGATTTGTCCTTACTAAATTTCCATTGTTTTAAACAAGGCAGCAAATAAGAAAATGTTTTACCAGTACCTGTTTGAGCAATGCCACAAACATCTCTGCCTGACATTACAACAGGAAAAACTTTATGTTGAATTGTAGTTGGATTTGTGTAGCCAAGCTCCTCTAACGCTCTAAGCAATGGCGTATTAATATTTAGTTCGTCGAATGTCATATTTTAATAATCTTAAAAGCAAATGTAGTTTTAAAAAAGGGTAGCCATAGAAAGGCTTTATACATAGCAAATGTTGTTGTTAGATAAACTTAAATAAATCGTATCGCCAACACTATAATTGCAATGATTGGTTTTGATTGATAATTGCTGTTGATTTGCTATTACATCAATTGTATAATAACTTCCCCAAAACAATATATTTTTAATAGTTGCTTTAAAACCTTTATAAGCATTGGTTTCTATAACAAATTGCTCTGGTCTAACAAGAGCTTTTTTGCCTGTTAGTTTTACATCTTTGTTATTTGTGATGGATGATAAAGTGTTTGCATTAACTAAATTATAAGCACCCATTAAACCTGCACAATATTCATTGATGGGTTGATAGTAAATTTCTTTAGGAGAGCCTTGCTGTATGATATTTCCATCTTGCATTATTATAATATTATCAGCCCAAGATAAAACATCTTGTGCATCGTGAGAAACCATTATGCACGATAGTTTTAGGGATTCATACACATCTTGAATTACGACTTTAATAATATTTTTATGAACAGCATCAAGGTTTGAAAAAGGTTCGTCTAATATTAAAAGATGTGGTGTTTTTATAAGCTGTAAAGCTAATGCTATGCGTTGCTTTTCTCCACCAGATAATTCATTTGTTTTTCTTTTAAGAAGATGTTCAATCTTGCAAATAGCAAAAATATCACTAGCTGCACTATTAGATAATTGGTTAGATCTTTCTAATAAAACATCTACTTTATAATTATTCAATAATTCAAAATGCTGACTCAGATATGCAATTTTTGGATGTCCAGGAATTAATTGCTCATAAGGGCCTAATATTTTTTTATTATCAAATAATATTTCTCCTGTATCTGGCTGAATAAACCCTGCAATCATTTTAAGTAAAGTGGTTTTTCCAGAACCTGTTGCACCTGCAATAGCTATTTTTTGAGAGGCTGTTTGAGAAAAGGTAATATCATTTACAACTAATTTTCCTCTTTCAGCTTTGCTAATATTATTTACTGCCAATAAAGCCATAACCACGAAAGTAAAGGAATGAATGCAGACAAAAAGTACTGGTCTTTTTTAACTGATTTAAAACTATTTAGTAAAACAAATTTAAAAACATCAAATTTGTGTCATATAACCAACTATCTGATTGATATGAACCCAAAGAAATACTAATTTTAAGGGTTTGTTGTGCAATATTAATTGCATTTGCAAGCTTGGTTAAATTTGTTTACTGGAGAAATGCAAAAACATAAATCTTAGAACTAGACTCTTTTTTTCTTATTATTTTGAATGGTACAGTATGTATACTTTATATGATACCGATTTTAGAGATTTTTTAAAGACAAATAATGCTACAAATAGAGAGATATGGATTTCGTTAGCATTTTTCATTTTTTATAAACCCGGTTTTTGGATCATAAAAATAACTTCATAAATGAAAATAGCAGTTTTTAGCACGAAATCCTACGACAAAGAATACCTCAATCAAGCAAATGCTTCTCACGAACTATCCTTTTTTGAAACAAGTTTAAATATTAATACAGTTAATTTAACCCAAGGTTTTGGTGCTATTTGTGTATTTGTTAATGATAAAATTGATGCTGCTATTATTGATGAACTAGCTGCAAATGGAATTCAAATTATTGCACTTCGTTGTGCAGGTTTTAATAATGTTGATTTAGTTGCTGCTGCTGCAAAAAACATCAAAGTAGTTCGTGTGCCATCCTATTCTCCACAAGCTGTTGCAGAACATACAGTAGCTTTAATATTAACCCTCAATAGAAAAACGCACAAGGTTTATAATAGAGTTAGAGAAAGCAATTTTTCTTTGGAAAGACTTATCGGCTTTAATCTTTACCAAAAAACTGTTGGCGTAATTGGCACAGGACAAATAGGAAAAGCTTTTTGCAATATAATGTTAGGCTTTCGTTGCAAGGTTATTGCTTATGATGTGCAAGAATCTGAAACATTAAAAAAACAAGGGGTTATGTATATGTCTTTTGATGAAGTGTTACAACAGTCAGACATTATTTCTTTGCATTGTCCATTAATGCCAAAAACACACCATATTATCAATAGCGAGTCTTTTGCTAAAATGAAACAAGGGGCAATGCTGATTAATACAAGCAGAGGTGGTTTAGTTAAAACTATTGATGCTATTGAAGCACTAAAAACTGGGCATCTTGGTTACTTGGGTATTGATGTTTATGAGCAAGAGGAACACTTGTTTTTTAAAGATTTATCTGAAAGTGTTATTCAGGATGATACCATTGAAAGATTAATGAGTTTTCATAATGTTTTAATTACACCACACCAAGGATTTTTTACAAAAGAAGCTTTAGAGCAAATTGCTACAACAACTTTAAATAATTTAACTAGTTTCGAGAAAGGATTGCCACTGCAAAACCAAGTATTAGCTTAGTTCCTCATCTCTTTAAACACACTCTAAATACTTGTTCAAATAACAGTTCAATTTTTTTGGCTTTTTTTTAACCATTTATGTGATGGCTTTTCGCTTATTTTGCCACATTAGTTTTAACAAACAAATTATTAGATGAAAAAAATCTTTATTATACTGATTAGTATTGCATTTGTAAATGCCATTAATGCTCAAGATGCAACAAAACCCCAAAAAGAAAAAAAAGAGCCTGCAAAAGCTACTACTGTTCCAAGAAAATTATCTGTTTCTCACCCATCAGATCATTTTTTAATTCAATTTGGTAGCGATAGTTGGGTTAGCAAACCAGATAGTGCTAAAACAAATGGTGGCAGACATTTTAATTTTTATATTATGACTGATAAGCCATTTAAAACCAACCCTAAATTTAGCGTTGCTTATGGTTTGGGAATTGGTAGTAGTAATATTTATTTTGATAAAACATTTGTTGATATTACTTCAAAATCTACAAGACTGCCTTTTACAAATCAAGATGGTGCAAATCATTTCAAAAAGTTTAAATTGACAGAAATATTTTTAGAACTCCCTGTTGAGTTGCGTTATACGCTTAACCCAGAAAACTCTGGTAAGTCTTGGAAATTTGCTGTTGGGGCTAAAGTAGGAACACTTTTAAAAGCTTATACAAAAGGAAAAGATTGGCAAGACAAATCTGGAGCCACCATTTATGGAACAAATTATATTTCAAAAGAATACAGCAAAAATTTCTTCAATACAACAAGACTTTCATTTACTGGAAGAGTTGGTTATGGCAATTTCTCATTGTCTGGAGCATATACTGTTACACCTGCTTTAAAAACAGGATTTAGCCCAGAATTAAATACCTTATCAATAGGACTAACAATTAGCGGACTATAAAAATTCTAGAATCAATAAAATTAGCCCAACTTTAAAAGACATTTTCTTTTAAAGTTGGGCTTTTCTATAGCCAATTCCGTTACTTTTGCAGCCAATTTTAAAGGTTTAGCAACATTGAAAGTTAAATCTTAAACTTCAAACTACTAAAATGGCAGGTCAATTAAAAGAAGTTCGTAATAGAATTAAAAGCGTTCAAAGTACTCAGCAAATTACCAAAGCAATGAAAATGGTAAGTGCCGCAAAATTGCGTAGAGCTCAAGATGCAATTATTCAAATGCGTCCTTATGCTCAAAAATTGCAAGAAATGTTGAGCAATATTGTGAGCAATGTTGATGGAGGAACTTCTATAAAATTAGCAGAAGCTAGAGAAATTGAAAAAGTATTGTTTATTGTAATTACTAGTGATAGAGGTTTGTGTGGTGCATACAACAGCAATGTTGTTAAACTAACCAAAGCAACTATAGCAGAAAAATACCATTCTCAATATCAAAAAGGAAATGTAATTATTTGGAATATTGGAAAAAAAGGTTGGGAAAGTATGAGCAAATCTGGCTTTGTTACTAGTGCTACTTTTAAAGATATTTACTTAAACCTAACTTTCGAAAACGTTCAAGCTGCTGCACAAGCTGCGGTAAAGGCATTTGAAAATAAAGAGTTTGATGCTGTTGAAGTTGTTTATAGTCAATTTAAAAATGCTGCAACACAAGAATTTGTATCGGAGCCATTCTTGCCAATTCCTAAAATTCAACCAAAAGCAGGAGCAAAAAAATCAAACTTTATTTTTGAACCAAATCAAGAAGAGTTAATTGCTGAGTTGATGCCCAAAATTCTAAACACACAATTATTTAAAGCTGTGCTAGATGGTAATGCTAGTGAACATGGTGCAAGAATGACTGCAATGGATAAAGCAAGTGAAAATGCTAACGAATTATTAAAGTCGTTGAAAATCTCTTATAACCGAGCAAGACAAGCAGCTATTACTACTGAGCTTACAGAAATTGTGAGTGGAGCAGCTGCATTGCAAGGATAATTTTAATTTCTGATTTGAAGATTTGCAATTTGAAGATTATTTAATTTTCAAATTTTCAAATTTTCAAATTTTCAAATACTGAAAATTGGAACTTTCTTTAATCATCCCACATATAGAAGCACTCATTTTTGCGAGTGATAAACCTTTAACAGTTTTAGATATTGTTGAACTAATTAATAATGCCTTTGGTTTTATAGATGAACGTGTTACACTTGATCAAATTGAAAGTTGCATAGAAGGGATTAAAGAAAAATACAACAGCGAATTTTATCCTTTTGAGGTAAGAGAAAGTGGCGGCGGTTTGCAATTCTTATCTAAAAAAGAATTTCATAAAACGATTGGTCAGTTAAATGGCGATAAGTTTTTAAAACGATTGTCCAACGCAGCCTTAGAATCTTTAGCCATTATTGCATATAAACAACCCATAACTAAAGGTGAAATTGAAAGAATACGTGGTGTAAACAGCGACTACAGTGTTCAAAAACTTTTAGAAAAAGAGTTGATTATTATTAGTGGGAGAAAAGAAGACCAGCCAGGTCAACCATTAATTTACTCAACATCTAAAAACTTTATGGATTACTTTGGTATTAATACTACCGATGATTTACCAAAAATTAGAGAAGTACTTGCAGAACAAATTGTTGAAGGCACCATTATTAATCCAATAGATTTTCAATCAAATTACAATTCACCAGAAGAAGAAACTAAAGCCAAGGAAGTTCCAGAAGAAGATAAACCAACTTTAGAAATCAATGAAGACGGCAGTTTAATTGATAGGGAAGAGGAGGTTTAGCATTCCATCATCTCCAGTATTTCATCAATATAAACTCTGGTATTACTAAGTCTGGGTACTTTATGTTGCCCACCTACTTTATCTTTTTTAGATAACCATTGTGTAAATAATCCTTTGGGTAATGCTTTTATAATGGGCATTTGAAGTGCAATATCTTTATGACGTTTTGCTTCGTAATCGCTGTTTAAAGTTTTTAAAGCACAATCTAATTCATAAGCAAACTCATTGATATTATTGGGCTGCCTTTCAAACTCAATCAACCATTCGTGAGCACCATTGCTGCTTGCATCAAAATATTTTGGGGCTGCAGTATAATCGTTTACAACACTATTGGTTTTATTGCAAGCAATAGCAATTGCTTTGTCGGCATTGTCTATCATCAACTCTTCACCAAAAGCATTGATATAATGCTTTAATCTGCCACTTACTTTTATTCTGTGTGGGCTAAGACTTGTAAACACAATAGTATCCCCAATTAAATATCTCCACAATCCACCATTTGTAGTAATTACAGGTGCATAATGTTTGCCAATTTCAACTTTGCTTAATCCAATTGTTCTTGGGTTGGATTTGCCATATTCTTCAACAGGCATAAACTCATAAAAAATACCGTGATTTAAAAATAGTAGCATTCCATCTTGGCTTAAATCATCTTGTGCAGCAAAAAAACCTTCGCTTGCATTATATATTTCAACATAGTTAATAGGCTTGCCAATAATTTGTTCAAACTGCTGTTTATATGGCACAAAAGAAACGCCCCCATGAATGTATAATTCAAGATTGGGCCATACATCTGCTATCTTTTCTTTGCCTGTTATTTCTAAAATTCTTTTTAGCAAAACCAACGTCCATGTTGGCACACCAGATAATGATGTTACATTTTCCTTAATTGTGCTTTCAGCTAATTTCTCAATTTTTTCTTCCCATTCATCTAACAATGCAATACTTAATTCAGGCGTTCGCAACCATTGTCCCCAATAAGGCGTGTTTTGCAATAAAACGGCACTTAAATCGCCAAACTGAATATTATCACTAACAAAACTTAACTGATGGCTACCACCAATTACCAATCCTTTACCAGTAAGCAAATCACTCTCTGGATTAGCAATGTAATAAAGGCTTAACACATCTTTTGCTCCTTGAAAATGACAGCCTTCTAAACTTTCTTTTGTTATAGGAATAAATTTACTTTTACTGTTAGTTGTACCACTGCTTTTTGCAAACCAGTTTACAGGCGTGTTCCAAAGCAAATGTTCTTCTTCATTCATTAATCTTTCAACATAAGGCTTAATATCTTCGTATTCATGAATAGGAATAGAGCTTTTAAAATCTGTGATAGAAAATAATTTTGTGAGTCCATATTTCCTACCAATTTCTGTGTACTGGGCGTGTGTAACTAAATCTTGTAGTACTTCTCTTTGTGTTGCAATAGGATTTTGCAACCAGTTTTCTGTTCGCCATTGACGAATACGAGCTAATCTTGATATGGCAGGACTAAGCAGTTTCAATTTTCAGGGTTTAAAGACATCGGCAATTTAGTCGTTTTTTATAACTGTGCAAACTTTGTTTTTATGAATGATTTTGAAACATAGAACATCATTGAGGTTACTTAACCTAAATTTGCCCAATGCGAATAAAATCTGCTAAGTATATTATATCTTCTCCGACGTTTGATAAATGCCCTAAACCCGATAAACCAGAGTTTGCATTTATTGGAAGAAGTAATGTAGGAAAATCATCATTAATTAATATGTTGGTGAGTCAAAAGAATTTGGCAAAAACATCATCAACACCCGGTAAAACCCAATTGATAAATCATTTTGAAATTAATGAAAAATGGTATTTGGTTGATTTGCCTGGATATGGCTATGCCAAAGTTGCACAAAACGATAGAAGACGTTGGGAGCAAATGATTGAAAATTATTTAAGAAAAAGAGAAAATCTATTGAACGTTTTTGTGTTGATTGATAGCAGACATAAACCTCAAAATATAGACTTAGAATTTGTGAATCAATTAGGCAAATGGGAAATTCCTTTTACATTGATTTTTACAAAATCTGATAAAGAAAAACCCGGTGTTGTTAAAAGAAATGTTGCTGCTTTTTTAGATGCAATGAGAGAAGTGTGGGAGTTTTTGCCACCAAATTTTGTAACAAGTGCAGAGAAAAAAATTGGCAGAGATGAGGTGTTGGTTTTTCTTGATGAATGTTTAAACAAGGTTGTAGAATAATTTAATAATTGCTAAAATTTATCACGTAATAACGTTTAAAATGGAACCTAAAATAGTAGCTTATTTAAAGCGAATTATTAAAACATTAATAATTGGATTAGTATGGATGGCTATTAATGTTAGGTTTGGAATTATGAGCAATTATGCTTTTGTAGAGTATAAAATATCTACAGGTAATATTATTTATTATATATGGTTTTTAATCAGCTTATCATTTTTAGGATACTATATGTATAAAATTTGGAAAGACCCTTTGAATTTTGATGAGGATAATGATTAATATTTATACATATCATCGGGGCATTTATATTTTTCTAAATTGAAGGAAAATCCAATATGAAAAGTAGCATAAGAATCATTAGCAATTGTGTTGCCTCTTTGTCTGCCTTGAATACCAATTGTTGAGCCTATTTCATAACTTCTGTCTGTTAATAAAGCAGCAGGACTGCCAGCTGCAAAAACAGCAGGATCAACGTAAGTTGTACTTACATCATCTAAATAGTCGGTACTTGTAAATCTGTATCTAAACTCTGTGAAAATATTAAAATTGTTATTTAAAGCATATTTAAAACCTATGGTTAATGGCATACAAAACGCATAGTTTTTATAAGGTTGTCTGTTAGGATAAAGTTCAGAACCCTGACCCTCAGTTCCAACAATTCTCAGCATATATTTTTCTCCATTCAAATATGCATAAGGATCATAGTTAAACACACCAACACCTATTCCAATGTATGGGGTATAATTATATCCTTCAAAACCAGGATGAAATTTAAAGAAGTTGAATGTGCCGTTTAAAGAAAATTCCCACACATCTGTATTAAAGCTAAGGTTACGATTTTGTTGAAAAACGTTTTTGCTGTACTTATCTGCAAAGGCTAAAAATGCATAGGTTGCAGAAACTTTTATACCAACATAATTATTCATTTGTTTGGTATAATGAAGAGCTCCAGAAAATTTAGGACGTGTTATATTAACATCTGGATTTAAGTCGCCAAAATAGTTGGCAATGCCAGCAGAAATACCAATTTCTCCCGCATGTTCAAAACTCTCTAAATATTGAGCATTAACATTTTTAAAAGCCACAAAAAGAAACACACATAAAACAAATCTTTTCATCATAAAATCAAAATATTCTAAACAAATAATGTTTGTTGTTGAAACGAATTACAAAAAATTAGGTAGAGATGTGACTATAATATTTTTGATAAAGATGATATAATGAATGCAAAATAAAAGTTAATTTCTTTTATCCATACCCCAAGTTAACTTATTTCTTAGTGTAGATAGAAAACTATTTTCGTTTAAACGAATAAGATTTACAGTAAACTCCTCTTTTTTTACGGCAATCTGAATGTTAATATTTACAAATTCCCTTCTAGCATCCATCACACAAATATATTGATTTGATCTGCCTTCTACTTCAAACGAAATAATGTTTGAGTCTGCAACTACAATTGGGCGAACATTTAAGTTGTGTGGAGCAACTGGTGTTATAACAAAACTTGAAGACTCTGGAAAAAGGATAGGGCCATTACAGCTTAAGTTATAGCCTGTTGAACCTGTTGGTGTAGATACAATTAATCCATCTGCCCAATAGGTATTTAAAAACTCTCCATTGATATAAGTATGAATTTTAATCATTGGCGATGTATCTCTTTTATGCAATGCAAATTCATTGAGTGCAAAAGGGGTATCGCCAAACAAATTATTATCAGAATCAATATGTATCAAACTTCTTTTATCAACAATAAAAGTGTGATGCATCAATGCTTCAACGGCACTTGCAATTTCGTTTTTACTAATGTTTGCTAAAAAGCCAAGCCTTCCAAAATTAATACCTAAGATTGGAATATTGCTATCACGCACCATTGTAACTGCATCTAAAATAGTTCCATCACCACCAACACTTATCAAACACTCAACATCATTAGCAACCAAATCTTCATAAGAATTAAAAATAGAAAAATTAACCTGAGGCGGCAGTTGCCAAACCAATGCTTCGAATAAAAAAACAGTTGCTTTACGTGAAAGCAACTCACTTAACAAAAACTGCATTGGAGCATTTTGCTCTGCATCCAACCCCCTGCTATAAATTGCTACTATCATTATAAAGTGAAATAAGGAGTAAAGGTAAGGTTTGAGACGTTAATGGTGTTTTAGAGAAATTTTTTTGTACTTAAGTCTTAATTAATTGTAAAAAATAGGTTATTCACTAGGTGTTAATAATAAAGTAATGAGGTATTAGCTAAATAACTTCTAAATTTAGCAAACTTTATTATTATGCATTGGAGAAAATTTAATGGCGAGGCTCTTAATCTTCCAATTAAAGATGCTGTAGCCGAAACAATTATCAGAGAAACTTCTAATGGAATTAAATTAAAGGTTTGTATTGGAACCGATAGTCAAGTAAAGGGTAGCGATACCGAATTTGCAACAGTAATTGTTTTTTTGCGTGAACACAATGGTGGTTTTATGTTCATTCATAACGAAAAAACAAAACAGAAATATCACATCAAAGAACGGATGTTAGCAGAAGTTGCAATGAGCATTGATATTGCATATCAACTATGTGATTTATTTATTGCATACAATGTTGAAATGGAAGTTCATGCAGATATTAATACTGACCCTCATTTTAAAAGTAACGATGCTTTAAAAGAAGCAATGGGTTACATTTTAGGAATGGGCTTTGCTTTTAAAGCCAAGCCAGAAGCCTTTGCTAGCAGTTGTTGTGCAGATAAGGTTTGTAATTAATTATACCCCCTGACCACTTGGCGAATTAAAAAATATACAACACTTTGTGTACTTAGTATTCTTTGATACTTTGCGTTAAAAAAGAGTTTCTTTTGCACTATGAAACCTGTATTAATTTATTGCTATGATGCTTACTGTGGATGGTGCTATGGGTTTAGTAAAGTTATCACAACTATTGAAAAAGAATTCAACAATCAATTTGGATTTGAAGTGCTAAGTGGCGGTATGATTCTGCCTGAAAAGCCCGTGCATATAGAAGCCACAGCACATTATATAAAAGAGGCATATAAAACAGTTGAAGAATATAGTGGTGTTAAGTTTGGCGATGATTATTTATGGCATATTAATCACCCAGATTTAAGTGACTGGTTTCTTAACAGTGAAAAACCAGCAATAGCATTGTGTATTTTTAAAGAATATTATCCCGAAAGACAATTAGAATTTGCTGCTGATTTGCAATATGCATTGCATTTTGAAGGTAGAGATCTAACAGATGACGAAGCATATAGACATTTGCTTGAAAAGTATAGTATTCAACCAGAAACTTTTTATGAAAAACTAAAAAGTGATGAATACAAACAGAAAGCTCACTATGAATTTGCATTGTGCAAACAATTACAAGTAACAGGTTACCCTTGTGTTTTAATTCAACTAAGCGAAAGCAAGTTTTATTTATTATCAAGAGGTTATACTTCTTATGAAAATTTAAAAGCAAGAATTGAAAATGTTTTGAGTGAGCAAAGCAAACAACCGCTTCAATAAATTATTTCCTTTTTTCAATCTCAACCCTACATTTGCAACGATTTGGTTTTTCTACTTCACGTAGAAAATTAAAAGGGAATCTTGTTAAAATCAAGAACTATCCCCGTAGCTGTAAAGCAGAATCAGTAATGGTTCAACTTCAATAAAACCACTGTATAAAAACGGGAAGGTGAAGTGAATGCTAAGTCAGAAGACCTGCCATAATTATAGTATTCACGGCTTTCGGGCGAAAGGCATGGAATTTAAGAGGCTTATTTAGTCGTTTATTTTTCTACGTTTTAGTTTTCTCGAAAGCTCATTGTTTCATCATCAAAAACATCAACAATGAGCAAAAAAATTTTCACGCTTATTGCAGTAGCTGCATCAATGAATGCACTTGCACAAAAAGACACATTAAGATCGACGAATCTTGATGAAGTAGTTATTACTGCCACAAAATTTCCTATTAAAACTTCGGCTACAGGAAAAGTTGTTACCATTATTACACAGCAACAATTGGAACAAAGTGGTGGAAAAGATTTAGCACAAATCTTAACCGAGCAAACTGGTTTATACATTAATGGTGCTAATAGTAATGCAGGAAAAGATAAAAGTATTTACTTGCGTGGTGCTAGTGTTGCTTACACTTTAATCACTATTGATGGTGTGCCAATGTATGACCCAAGTGGCATTGGTAGCAATTTTGATATTAGAAATTTGGCCATCAATTTAGTTGAAAGAATTGAAATTTTAAAAGGTAGTCAATCTACTTTATATGGCAGTGATGCTATTGCTGGAGTTATCAATATTATTACAAAAAAATCTGCAACAAACAAACAAATTGCTGTTAATGGATTGGTAAGTTATGGTAGCAATAACACTATTAGAACAAACGCTGGAGTATCTGGAAAAACAAAAGGTGTTGATTATAATTTTGGTTATAGCATTAATAAAACCGATGGTATTAATGAAGCAATTTCTACAACACCAAATGCAGATAAAGATGGTTATACACAACAGTCTTTTCAAGCAAACTTTGGATTTCAACCAACAAAAAACATTTCTATTAAACCTTATATGCGTTATGGCTATATAAAAGGAGGATTAGATCAAGGTGCATTTACAGATGAATTAGATTATAATTTCTCTCAAAAAAGTTTTCAAGCTGGGGTTAAAAATGAATTGATTTTTGGCAAAACAAAATTGAATATTTTATACAACTTTAATAAGATTGAAAGAGAATATATAGACGATTCTACACTAAGCCAAAATGGCTATGATATGTTTTCAAAAGGTAACTACACAGGCAACGAACATTTTGTAGATGCTTATGCAAATTTTGATTTATGCAAATCAACTAAACTTACTGTGGGTGCAGATTACAGATCATCGAAAAGCAACCAAGATTATTTATCTATTGGCTTTTTTGGACCTTATAAAACAAGTTATAGTGGCGATAGTTTAAAGCAAAATCAAGTGGGTGTTTATGCTGCTTTGAACTATACAGATGCACAAGGGTTTAATGTGGAAGTTGGTGGACGATATAACAATCATTCAACCTATGGTGGCAATGGTGTTTTTAACATCAATCCATCTTATCAAGTTACAGATGATATTAAAGTTTTTGCAAACCTTTCATCTGCATATAGAACACCAAGTTTATATCAATTGTATAGCGAGTATGGTAACAAAAATTTGAAGCCAGAAGTTGCTATTAGTGGCGAACTTGGTTTGCAACATTATTTTGTTGACAAGAAAATTAAAATACAAACTGTTGTGTTTTCACGCAATGTAAAAGATGTTATTTTCTTCTATTATAACAGTTCTACATTTCAATCTCAATATATCAATCAAGACAAACAAAAAGATTTTGGTTTAGAGTTTGAAGGCTCTTTTCAATTAGCTAAAAACATTTCTCTAAAAACATTCTACACTTTTGTTGATGGACAAATTGATACTAAAAAAAGTAGTGGAAAAGATACTACTTACAACAATCTTTTACGCAGACCAAAACATAGTGCTGGTTTAAATTTATCTGCAAAAATTACAGATAGATTATTTGTAAGTGCTAACCTAAATTGGTTTGCAAAAAGAAATGATGCATATTTTAACAGCACTACTTTTAAAACAGATTATGTTGTTTTAGAAAATTATGCTTTGCTTGATATGTATGCTGAATATAGTTTCTTAAAAAACAAACTAAAAGTATTTGCAAACGCTAGAAACATTGCCGATACTAAGTTTACAGAAATTAGTGGTTATAATACTTTAGGTTTTAATGCTTATGGCGGCGTAAGATTTAATTTCTAAATCACAATATAAAGTAAATAGAAATGCCTCTCAATTTTGAGAGGCATTTCTATTTACTTTATATTGTCTGATGCTATTTTCCATAAATGGCAACTTCATTAATCCCTTTATCATTTTTTACCCCACGATACATTCCTGCACTATTAAATAACATTGAAAAATTTCCTTGCACATCTACACCAATCATTCCTCCCTCTCCATCCATATTTTTTAGTTTATGCATCACCGTTTCTTCCATTGCATCTTGTAAAGTCATTCCTTTATATTCCATTAAACAACTTACTGTATGTGCAGCAACTGCTTTAATAAATGGTTCACCATGCCCTGTGCAACTAATAGCACAGGTTTGATTATTAGCATAAGTGCCAGCACCAATAACTGGGCTATCACCAATGCGACCATATTTTTTGTTGGTCATTCCACCAGTGCTTGTTGCAGCAGCAATGTTACCATTAACATCACAAGCAACAGCACCAACTGTTCCAAATTTTTTATCTCTCATTAATTCATCTAAATGATGATGTGTATGATCTAAAGAATAGTTATCAGAATCTCTTAAAGACTTCCATTGGTCATATCTAAATTGAGAGAAGAAATATTCATCTGGCTCTAATTTAATACCTTGCTTGATTGCAAAATCGTTAGCCCCTTTACCACTTAAAAAAACGTGATTGCTATGCAGCATTACTTCATTAGCCAATACAACAGGGTTTCTAACACTTCTAACACCAGACACTGCTCCTGCTTCTAAATCAATGCCACTCATTATAGCAGCATCCATTTCTTGAACACCTTTTTTTGTAAATACACTTCCCTTTCCTGCATTAAAAAGCACATTATCTTCAAGCACCACAACAGCAGCCTTCACTGCATTTACAGCTGTTCCACCTTCTTCCAGCACGGCATAACCTGCATTTAAGGCTGTTTGTAAAGCATCTAAATAAGCTTTCTCTAATTCAGGAGTCATATCTTCTTTCAAAATAGTTCCTGCTCCACCGTGAATACAAATTGTTATGTTAGACATACGAACGTTTGTTTATTTTATTTGTTATAAGATTATTTTAAAATGATGGATAAATTTATCCAATCAACCTTTGACATTCAATTAATAATTTTTCTTTGTTAATAGCAGCTGTTCCAACTTCTTCACAAACCAAACCACCAGCAATATTTGCCATTTCGGCTGCTAAATGAATGTTTTGTGTTGTTGCGTATACTAAAGATGCAACTGCAATTACAGTGTCGCCTGCACCACTAACATCTGCAATGCTCCTGATGTGTGTAGGAATAATATTGCAATCATTTTTATCATTATAAAAAACACCTTTTTCTGATAAAGTAATGAACGAAATATTGTGCTGTAATTTATCTTTTAATTGCTGATGAATATCTTGTAAAATGGTTTCATTAATATCATCTAACAACACATTTAACCCTTCTTTTACTTCAGCTAAATTTGGTTTAAAAATATCTACACCCACATAACTAAAAAAGTTTTTTCGTTTAGGATCAACTGCTGTTAAAATATTATTTTGCTTGCAAAGTGCAATTGTCTTTTCTATAATATTTTGTGTTAAAACCCCTTTATTATAATCTTCAAAAATGATGATTTGAGGTTTTTCTATTGCAATATATTTCTCAATATTTTTTAATAAAATAGCTTCTGTTTCGCCACAAACGTCTGTTGTAATTTCTGCATCCAAACGCATCATTTGCTGATTACGACTAATAACACGTGTTTTATTAGTTGTAATTCTATCTGCTGCTTGATGAATATATGTTGTGTTGATGTTTTGTTGCTCTAAAAGAGATTGCAGTTTTTCACCTTCGGTATCTTTTCCAATAATAGAAATGATAGATGTATTTGCACCCAATGCAACAAGGTTTAAAGCAACATTGGCAGCACCACCAAGTCTTAACTCATTTTTCTGCAAAGCCACAATAGGCACAGGTGCTTCAGGCGAAATACGATTTACATTTCCCCACCAATAAGTATCAAGCATTACATCGCCAATAACAGCAATTTTTATATCGGTAAATTGTTCAAAAAGATTCTTAAAGTCCATTATAGATTGTAAACAAAGTGATGTTCTATTTTTTAGAATAATCAAAAGTAAATGATTAGCATAATAAATCTAAAACAGAATTAGAATAGACGATATCATTTGGTTTCTTCTTACTTTTATTCAATGAAATTTTTGCTATCAAGTTTTCTCTTATTTATATACCAACTAACATTTGCACAACAAGCTGACATCATCATTAAAAATGGAAAAATTATTGATGGTACTGGCAATGGTTGGTTCTATGCAGACGTTGCAATTAAGAACAGCAAAATCATTTCTATTCAAAAAAATATTCAATTAAAGGCAACAACAATCATAGATGCAAAAGGCTTAGTTGTTGCCCCAGGTTTTATAGATGTGCATACGCATATTGAAGATGATGAAGTAAAAAATCCATTGGCAACAAACTTTATTTATGATGGCGTAACCACTGTTATTACTGGAAATTGTGGTTTAAGCAGAGTAGATTTAAAAAAGTATTTTCACTTAATTGATAGTATAAAATTGTCTATCAATGTTGCAGGATTAATTGGTCATAATGATGTTAGGGAATTTGTTATGGGTAAAGCAAATCGAGAACCCACAGCAAAAGAAATGCAACAAATGGAAAATATTGTTACCAATGCAATGAAAGCGGGTGCTGTTGGTTTTTCTACAGGACTAATCTATACACCAGGCAACTATAGTAAAACAGATGAAATAATAAAACTTGCAAAAATTGCTGCACAATACAGTGGCGTTTATGCAACACACATGAGAAGCGAAGGAGATAGCATCAGCTTTGCAATTGAAGAAGCTATTAATATTGGTAGAACCTGCAATATGCCTGTAGAAATTTCTCATTTTAAATTAAGTGGTCAAAATAATTGGGGAAGAGGAAAAGAAACACTGGGCTTGGTTAAAGCAGCAAGAGAACAAGGGCTTGATGTAAACATTGACCAATATCCATACACTGCAGCAAGCACAACTATTTCAACTTTATTTCCAGATTGGGCTTTGGCTAATGGACAGGATTCTATCAACGCAAGATTGAAAAGAATGAAAGATAAAACAGAGATTGCAGATTTTTTAATGATGCGTTTGAGAAAACGTGGATTGGAACATTTTGATTATGCAGTGGTGGCAAATTACCCAGCTGATCCATCTTTAAACGGCAAAAGTATTCAGCAAATTAATTTATTAAAGGGAAGAAAAGATTCTTTGACTGAAGAAGTAAAAACCATTTTTGAAATAATGCATAATGGTGGTGCAAGTTGTGTTTTTCATGGTATGAGTGAGGATGATGTGCGATACTTTGTGCAATATCCATTTAATATGTTTGCCAGTGATGGCACTATTAGAGTGATGAATGTTGGTGTGCCACATCCTAGAAGCTATGGCACCAACGCAAGAGTTTTGGCAAAATATGTTAGAGAAGAAAATTTGATTTCTTTAGAAGAAGCAATACGCCGAATGACAAGCCTACCAGCACAAAAATTCAGCCTTAAAAATCGTGGTTTATTGAAAGAGGGCTTTGCTGCTGACATTGTTATTTTTAACGAATCAACAATACAAGACAACAGCACATTTGCCAAACCACACCAGTACTCAACAGGTATTGATTATGTAATTGTAAATGGAGTTATAACATTAGATAAAGGCAAACATACCAATGCAAAAAAAGGAGTTGTGTTATATGGATTAGGAAGACAATAATGCTTGCTTTATTTTAAAGTGTCTACCAACACAAAACCCAATCTTCCTAAAATACAGATTAATATTTCTTAATCTTTGTCTATGAATACTCGACAAATCTTCCTTCAACATATTGCACAAACATCGCCTGCACCTATTGGATTAGAAATGGTGAAAGCCAGTGGCATCAACATTTTTGATGTTGATGATAAAAAATATATTGATGGCATTTCGGGCTTTAGTGTTGCAAATATTGGCCACAGTCATCCAAAGGTTGTGGAGGCTGTGCAACAGCAAGCAGCAAAGTATATGCATTTAATTGTTTATGGAGAATTTATAGAACAACCACAAGTATCTTACGCTAAACTATTAACAGAACATTTACCATCAACACTTAATTGTGTGTACTTTACTAATAGTGGTGCAGAAGCTGTTGAAGGTGCTATGAAACTAGCAAAACGTGTTACCAACAGAAGCAAAATAATTTGCTTTAATAAATCTTATCATGGCAGCACACAAGGTGCTTTAAGTTTAATGGGCGATGAATATTGGAGAAATTCTTTTCGTCCCTTGTTGCCCGATATTTATCATTTTGATTATGGAAGTCAGCAAGCAATTGATGCCATTGATAGCACTACTGCTTGCATTATTTTAGAACCGGTTCAGGCAGAAGCTGGCGTAGTAAAACCAACTAAAGAATGGTTGCAAGCCATTAGAGAAAAATGTAATAAACATTGTGCTTTAATGATATTTGATGAAATACAAACAGGCTTTGGAAGAACAGGAAGTCTGTGGGCTTTTGAACAGTTTAATGTAGTGCCAGATGTATTGCTTTTAGGTAAAGCTCTTGGTGGTGGAATGCCTTTGGGTGCATTTATTGCTGATAAAAAATTGATGGACACACTAACCTACAATCCAGTGCTGGGGCATATTACAACCTTTGGTGGACATCCAGTAAGTTGTGCAGGAGGCAAAGCAGCATTGGAAGTTTTGCTGGAAAGCAATTGGATAGATGAAGTAAAATCTAAAGAAAAAATATTGATAGAGTTATTATATCATCCTCAAATAAAAAATGTAAATATTGTTGGCTTATGGGCAGCTATTGAATTACAAGATTTTGAAACAACACAACAAGTAGCTCATCAATGTGTAAGTAATGGATTAATTACAGATTGGTTTTTATTTGCCCAAAATTGTATTAGAATTGCTCCACCACTTTGTACTACTGAAGATGAATTGAAAGTCATTTGTGATATTGTATTAAAGAGTTTAAGTAGCATATAAATATAAAAGCCTCGATATGTTAACATATCGAGGCTTTTATCAAACTAACATTTATTCTACCAACCATCTCCATCAAGCATATTGCCTAAGCCACCTAATACACTTCCTTCTTCTTTTCTTTTATACGTTCCATAAGATAAAATTCTTGCAGCTAAACGACTAACAGGCAAACTTTGAATCCAAACTTTTCCTGGTCCACGTAGGGTTGCAAAAAATAATCCTTCGCCTCCAAAAATGGTGTTCTTAATACCACCTACAAATTGAATATCATAATCAACTGTATGTGTAAAACCAACAATACAGCCAGTATCAATTTTTATTAATTCGCCAGCTTGTAATGTTCTTTCTTGCACAAAACCACCGGCGTGTAAAAATGCCATTCCATCTCCTTCAAGCTTTTCCATAATAAAACCTTCACCACCAAATAAACCAGTACCTAGTTTTCTTTGAAACTCAATACCAATAGACACTCCCTTAGCTGCACATAAAAAAGCATCTTTTTGACAAATTACTTTTCCGCCCAATTGTTGCAAATCCAAAGTAATAATTTTACCTGCATAAGGCGAAGCAAAACTGACGTGTTTTTTACCAACAGATGTATTGGTAAATGCAGTCATAAATAGGTTTTCGCCCACCAACATTCTTTTACCAGCATTTAATAACTTGTTGAAAATACTGTTGTTTTGTTGCTGGCTTCCATCACCAAATAATGTTTCCATTGAAATGCCATCATCCATCATCATAAAAGCACCAGGCTCGGCAACTGCTGTTTCGTTGGGGTCAAGCTCTACCTCAACATATTGCATTTCTTCACCAAAAATTCTGTAATCAATTTCGTGATTATTACGCATAAAAGTTTTTGTTTATTTGTTAACGTTTGTGTTGTTTTATTACACAATAGTAAAAATTATTTTATTGATGCAATTATAAAAAATGATAAAGGGCTTTAGGCTCTATTGTCATTTACTTGCAATATTCTTTTTTAATAAACGGTTTTACATTTATTAGTTGGAATATTGGTGAAAATTAAGGTTATGGCACGCTTTCTTTTACTAATATTTTTAATTTGTTTGATATTAACAAAATCGTTTGCAGTAGTTATAAACACATCCCATTTAATAGATACCACAACAATCATTTCTTCAAAAGATACTAACTTATCTAGCAAAACAAATAGGCAAATTATCGTAGAAAAGTTGGGTAGAAAACTAAATATATTAGAGAGAATAGAATTATTTGTTTTAGGGAAAAGAGCATTTGTTACTAGCTTTTCACAAGAAGAACAAGCACGACTTGCAAATAATAGTATTAGCTTAAGCTTTTGGTTAGCGTTGTTTTCTATGATTGCACCACCGGCAATTATTTTTTCGCTTCTCATTAAAAATTCAAAATCTGTTAACCGTAAATATTTAAACGAGAAAAGCAAAAGAAGATTAAAATTTATTAATGTTATGCAAACATTTTGGGCTGTTGTTTTAGGAATAATTGTTGTTGCTACGATTTTATTTATGATTTATCTTGTTGGATATATTTTAGTAGCTCTTTTTAAAGGATTGCATTGATAGCATTTTATAATAAATTTACAATCAAATAGCATTAAATCATTATGCAATCAAAACAACAGCTTAACCTTTTTTCTTTCACAATGATTGTGGTAGGACTGGTAATTGGTATGGGTATTTTTCGCACAGCAGCTACTTCTGCTAAAGGGGCTATTGAACCCTCTGTTTATTTTACAGCCTGGATAGTTGGTGGTTTTATTGCCATTTGTGGTGCTTTAACTTTTGCAGAAATCGGCAGCAGAATGCCTGTTACTGGCGGTTATTATAAAGTATTCAGTTACGCATATCATCCCAGTATTGCATTTGGCGTAAACTGTGTTATTTTAATTAGCAATGCTGCAGGAATGGCTGGTGTGGCCATTATTGGAAGTGGTTATATTACCAAACTATTTCCACAATACTTATGGACAGATGTTGACAAAGCCATCATTAGCAGCGTTGGTATTGTTTTGTTTTACATGATCAACCTGATGGGTTTAAAAGCAAGTAGCAGCGTACAAAACATTTTAATGGTTGTTAAAATATTGATGGTAGTTTTACTGGTAGGATGCATATTCTCTGTGTCTGATTACGCTGTGCAAAGCCATGCATTAAATAACCAAGTGGTAAACCAATCTAATTACACGCTTAGCTGGATACAAAGTCTAGGCATCTCTTTAATAGCTGTTTCGTTTACTTGTGGCGGGTATGAACATACAATTGATTTTGGCAGTGAAATTAAAAACCCAGTAAAAAACATTCCCCGTGGTATATTCATTGGCATTGCAATTATTATAACATTATACCTACTAGTTAGCTTAAGCTATTATTTAATTATTGGGTTCGATAATATTAAAACAGAAAACGAAATTGCCTATGTTTTAATTAACAAGGTATTTGGACAAACATCGGCAAAAGTTTTCTCTCTGCTACTGTTTATGGGAGTTTTGGCTTATGTAAATACACACTTGTTAAGCAACCCAAGATTAATGTATGCAATGAGCGATGAAGGAACTTTGCCAAAAGTATTTTCGAAACAAAATAATAAAACACAGGTATTCACTTTTTCACTAACCCTGTTTGCTGCTATTTCAATAGTCATTTTATTCTTCGCTCAAACCTTTGAAAAGCTGCTCAACTTTTCTATTTTTTTAGATTGCTTTGGTATGGTAGCAAGCTCTGCTGCGATTTTTATTTTACGCAAAAAAACCAGTCATCTAAACAACACTGGAATTTATAAAATGAAATACCCATTTCTTACGGTGCTGTTTATCATTGCTTATTCTTTTGTAGGTATTAGCATTGCCATTCAAACACCCAACCTAGCATTGATAGGAATATTAGTATTGATAGGCTTTATTATTATCTATTTTTTATTTTCTAAGAAGACAAGCAAAATATTAGAAAGTAATGACTCTACATAATCTTCAATTCTGTTCTTCTATTTTTTTGTTTGCTAGCTTCTGTGCTATTGTCTGCAATTGGTTGCAACGAACCAAAACCTTGTGTTTTCATTCTGCTAGCAACAATGCCTTTTTGTATCAAATAATTCTTAACAGCATCGGCTCTTTGTTGCGATAATTTTTTATTGTCATCATCGCTGCCAACATTATCTGTATGCCCAGCAATTTCAATAGTTACAGCGGTTTTGCGTTGCATATATTCTACCAATTGGTCAAGCTCTTTATACGATTCTTTTTTAACAGTTGCTTTTGCTACATCAAACTCTAAATGATGAAATGTATAAGACCTTGCAGGTTCATACATCATATCAAGCGAAAATGGTTCTTTGTAAAATTCATTTGGCCCTAAAGGGTCAATTTCTATTTTACCATAAGTTGTGGTGTCGCCTATTGTTTTCAATTGAATAATATAAAGATAACCAGGGTCAACAGTTGCAGAGCCATTGCCTTGTTGGTTAGTAATAATTCTATAACTCTTTTTTTTGTTTGATGAAGAAATGATAATTTCTTCTTTATCTAATGGCAGTTGTTTGCTATTGGTTAAATGCACTTGCAAAATTGCTTTTTTTGTAGTGTCTGTTTTTGATTGAGAGAATGAAACAAAAGCAACACACAAAGCAATAAAAGCTAAGGAAATTTTTCTCATACATTTATTTTAAAGGCACAATGTAAAATTTCTTTTGTTTGAAGAAAGAATATTGGATACAATATTTTGTTAATATTTTTGAAGGGCCAGTTAAACATCAATACTATGCCAACAAATCCAGCTATTGATCAATATATAAACAAAGTAAAACCCTTTGCACAACCCATTTTAACACACTTAAGAAAACTAGTGCATCAGGCTTGTCCAACTGCTGAAGAAACCATTAAATGGGGAATGCCAAGCTTTGAATATAAAGGCTTGATGTGTGGCTTTGCAGCCTTTAAACAACATTGCACTTTTGGCTTTTGGAAAGCATCATTAATGAGCGACCCAATGCTGATGCAAAATGCTAAAACCGAAGACTCAATGGGGCATTTAGGCCGCATTACTTCTATAAAAGATTTACCATCAGACAAAAAAATACTGGATTATATAAAAGAAGCAATGAAGCTGAATGATGATGGTATTAAGGTTGTGAAAGCAAAACCTATTACTCAAAAAGAATTGATTATTCCTGCTGAAATTATTGCAGTAATTAAGAAAAACAAGAGAGCCTTTGCAACATTTGAAAACTTTAGCACAAGCAATAAACGTGAATATATCGATTGGATTAATGAAGCCAAAACAGAGGCTACAAAAGAAAAAAGATTAATGCAAGCAATTGAATGGATGCAAGAAGGGAAACCACGCAACTGGAAATATATGAAAGAGTATAAATAAGTTTTTTATTATTGTTTATATATTGCTACAATCATTGCTACAGCAGATTTATCACCAACTTTTGTAGAAAATCCAAAACTCCCACTGCCAGCACTAAAAATAATTCCTTCAACACTATTTCTTTTAATAGCAGCATTAACGGCATTTGCAAAACCTCTCGATTTATTTTGATTTACTGCATCATTTAATTGAAACACATCAATGGGTTGGCTGCTTGTAACAATAGCTATATAATCTTTTTTGCCAACCTCGTCTGCCTGTAAACCTTTTCCTTTAGGAAACAATCTGTAACCAGTGATTCCACAATAGGGTGAGAACATTGTTTTTTGTGGATTTGCTTTGCTTGGATAAGGAAATAACACATAACTACTACCATCAGTTTCTTGTCCAAGTACATAAATATAACAAGGATTATTATTCTTTACCTCTACTTTAAACTTGCTCATTTTAGCAATAGGACTAATAGTTTCAAAAATATTATCACTGGAAATTTTTAAAGGAATGTATTGTTTTTGCTCGTTTATCAATCCTATTTCGCAAGAAAGATTTTGTGCAACAGCTGAGCCATTTTTAGGTAAAGGATTCAAGCCATAAGCTTCTCTCACAAATTCTTTAAAGTCTTTGTATAAAACCCATCCAATACCATTATTGCCCCAATCGTTCCCCCAGCTATTCATTATCTGAAAAGCACCACCTTCTTTGCTATCATCATAACCAATCACACACAATGCGTGTCCGCCAAAACCAGCTTTGCTATAATCTTCATCTGTCGGATGCCAAATTTCTCTGCCCATCATATCTTGCATAAAAGTACCTCCAACCATCATTCCTATTACCACAGGAACATCTTTTGCCAAGTGTTCTTTAATGGCGTGAATATCAATTTTGCTGGTACTTTCATCGCCACTTAGTCTTGTAAAACCCAGCATTTTGTGTTCTTGAGCAGCACTTACTAAACTCCCATCTGGTTGGCGACTACAATCTCTATCGTCATAAGGAAACTCGTTAAACTTAACAGCACCAACAGTTGTAAGGTTCTCCATTGCACGAATAATATAACTGCCTTGGCAACCATCAAGTCCAATTTGATTATACATAAACGATGGGCTGAATGCTGTGCTATTAGGATTTTGTCCTGTTGAAGAAGCTTCTAAAATGCTTCTTGCAGCATAGGCACTACTCCAGGCAACACAACTTCCTTGTTGACCTTGATTTTTTCTATCAGGAGCAAACTTTAATAAAGAAATTTGTTCAGGTAAATCATTTTTACTTTCATCTAAGCCTTCATACACTTCGGCTCTTTTGTATTGTTGAGGATCTAAAACACCACCTGTTGTTAATTGAGCGTTTTGATGATTGCCACCACTAAATCCCCCTTTAAAATACATCAAACCACCAATTACAATTACCACTAAAAGTAGAATTGGTTTTCTAATAAGCAATCCAAGAATCATTGGCAAAAACTGAATGAATCCACGACCTCCACCATTGCCAGAATTACTTCCACCACCACTTCCTGAGTTTTCGTTTTCATTACTGTAATTATCATTGGAATCATCAACCATTCTTATTGGCATAGCAAATATTTTTTTACAAAAAAGTAAATTTATTAAGGAAAGAAACAGATATCGTTTTTGTGAATATCCATTATGCTACAATTAGTCTAAACTTTGGTTAGCAGCTGCAGCAAGTTTTAAAATTCTATCAAACTGTGCAGGAGTAATATCTTGATAAAAATAATAAATAGGATCAACAGGAATCCCATTTCTATGAACTTCGTAATGGCAATGTGGCCCACTACTTAAACCAGTGCTTCCAACATAACCAATCACTTCGCCACGTTTTACATTTTCTCCAGTACGAGCTTTAATTCTGCTCATATGTCCATAAACTGTTTCAAAACCATAACCATGTTTTATAATAACGTGGTTGCCAAAACCACCATTAAATTCAGCCTTATCAACTTTTCCATCAGCAGTTGCATAAATAGGCACACCAGAAGGAGCAGTAAAATCTAAACCATTATGTGGACGACTGATTTTTAAAATTGGATGCACACGAATACCAAAACCACTAGCAATACGTGTTAAATCTTTATTGCTAACAGGCTGAATGGCAGGAATAGCAAGTAAAAGCTTCTCTTTATTCTTCACCATATTTTCTATTTCGCCATAGCTTTTAGATTGATAAGCTAATCTTAACGAAAGATTATTTAGCTGGCTGGTCATAGATTTAACTAAGTCGGTTTCCCCCAAACTTAAAATAAGTGATACTTCTTTTTTTATTGCTAAATCTTGCACCCTAGCACTATCATGAACAGGCAATGCTTCAAAAACAGATCGATAAACATTGTTATCTCTGGTTTCTAATTCTTGCATTTTAAGTTCTAACTGTTTGGTTCTTTCAGTTAAAACAGTATAGTTATCTCTCAGGTCTTCGTTTTGTTTTCTTAAAAGCTTTGTATCAGGATTTTCGATATATCTAAAAACAATCAACACAATAATAACACCTGTAACTATTGATGCAGCAAGGAATCCAAAGGTTTGTGCCAAACGAACACGCAAAGGCACTTCGTGTTTCTCGAATTTGAGTGTATGGGTGTTATAGTAGTATTTTACTTTCTTCATTAATTATGAAAAGTATTGCAAGATAAATTTAATTGTGTTATGCGTTTTAAAAATGTTGAAGATATTGCTGAATAATATTGGCAAATCATACTCACAATCTGCTATTTTTACCACATTATACTTTTATTGAATGAGGTTATTATTGCTTGCTTTTCTTGGATTATTATTTACAAATATTGCTGCACAAAATGTGGTAAGTAGCATTAAAGACTCAACAGTTATCATTTCTAACATTATTGTTTCGGGTAACAAACACACCAAAACCAATATTATTTTAAGAGAGATATTTTTTAAAGAAGGTGATACTATTGCTACAACTCAACTAGAGCAGAAAATTCAAGAAAGCAAATCGTTTATTTTTAATACTACCTTATTTGTTACAGTAGAAATTGAAACATCAAAATTGCAAGACAACAGAATTGTAGTTATTATTATGGTAAAAGAAAGATGGTACATATTTCCTTTACCATATTTTAAACTTGTTGATAGAAATTTTAATGAATGGTGGGTGAATCAGAAACACAGTTTTGAAAGAGTGAATTATGGTATGAAATTTTATCATAATAATTTATCAGGCAGAAACGATAAATTGAACATTTGGCTAATTACAGGATACAATAGACAAGTTACGCTGCGATATGAATTGCCTTTTGCCAATAAAAAGCTTACTAATGGTTTTAATGTTGGATTCACAAGTTCGAAACAAAAGGAAATTAACTATGCCACAAGTTTAGATAACAAGCAATTGTTTTTTAAATTGAGTGATGGATTTGCTAGAAACTTTAATCGATTTGATTTTACTTTCACCAATAGACCTAACCAAAAAATTAGACATAGTTTTAGAGTTGCTTATACAAGTGAAAGTGTTAATGATTCAGTTGTAATAAAAGCTCCCAATTATTATGGCAACGGCTTGAATAGTTTGAATTACATAGACTTTTCTTATACTTTTCAATATTTGAATACCAACTACAACGCTTATCCCACGAAAGGATTTAGTGGTGCTTTAAATATTTATCAAAGAGGGGTAGATAAAACATCCAACTTAACACAAATAACAGCTTCAACTGTTATTGCCACACCTTTATTTAAAAAATGGTTTTTAAGAATTAGAAATGGTGCTACAATAAAATTCCCCTATAATGATAACTTTATTAGCCAGCCTTTATTTGGTTATGGCGACTTTCAATTACGTGGTCAAGAATATTATGTAGTTGATGGAATGGTTGGATTAATGAGTAAGATTAGCGTTGGTTTTGAGCTATTAAATTTTAATTTAAAAACACCAGCAAAAGGAAATACTTACAATAAAATTCCTGTTAAAGTATATGGTAAGTTTTACAGTGATTTTGGTTACAGTTATAATCCATACATAAATAATAATTTACTCAACAACAAACTAATGTACACCTATGGTTTAGGCTTTGACATTGTAACTATTTATGATGTTGTTATTAAGCTAGAATATAGTTTTAACCAGCTTGGAGGCAAAGGATTTTTCTTTGGTAATTAATCTTTTTTAAAAGTAATATCTGCAACAACAGGATAATGATCTGATAATTCTAACTTAGGAGAATAATATTTAGTAGCTTCTAATTCTTTGCTCATTAACACAACATCAATTCTTAAAAAGGGAAACAAATTACTGTAAGTTCCTCCCCAGCCAAATCCTTTTTGCACAAAAGCGTCATTCAGGTTTTTACTAAGTTTACTGTAAACATAAGAAGATGGAACAGAGTTTAAATCTGCACAAAAAACGAATGGAATTTTTGTGTTATCAAAAGCTGTTTTAATAGCTTTTGTTTGATTGATATGGGCAGTATCAAAGTATTTTAATTTGTCAAATTTTGTGCTATGAAAAACCAACATTGTATCATCAATAATATACTTAAAATCAAACTGCTTACTATCTCTTATTGATAAATACATTGACCGTAAATGAGTATTGAATATTCTTATTTTTTGATTACTAACTACCATATCTGCATAACCTAGGCTTTCATTAAAATGCTTCTTTCCTATGTATTGAATACTTCCTGAATTTACGATTGGGGATCTAGAGAAAATGCAAGTACCATACCTTGAGTGTCCATATTTGTCAGTAGTATCAATATCTACAGAGAAGTAAGTATATGGATAGTGAAGTGAATCTTTAATGAAGTCAATTGGATGTAGAAAAATGCTAGAATCAAGTTGTTCAAAATCTTGAATGCAAACAAAATCTGCGTTTGTAGATTTTATAAACATCATCATTTTTCTATAAGCACAGCCTATTGTATCTTGATTTTTTTCGTGGTTAACAAAATTTTTCACATTCCACGATAATACTCGAAAAGAATTAGCTTTTTTCTCTGTTAAATTGTTATTTGAAAAACTTAACCCAATTGTTGAATGAATATTTTTATATCCAGGTAAAATTAAAAGAAAAACAAGCCAACTTTTCTTTCTTTTAAAAAAGAGAGATGCCAAAAACCAAAATAACATTCCCAACAATAACAATGGAAAACCTAACGCTAATAATGTCAATGGAAAAAAATACTGAGGATTAATGAAAGGAATTAGGCAAGAAATTAAATATAAAAACAGATTTATAAAAAAGCACATCAACACAAGCTTTTTCAGCAATGTTTTAATCCTTTCTTTTTGTACCATTAGTTGGATTCTTTGCTTGCACGCTCTAAAAATTCTTTCTCTTCTTTTGATAATCTATCGTAGCCTTTTTTGTTAATTTTATCAAGAATTTCATCTACTTTTTTTTCTGTAACATTGGGTGTTTTGTTAAAAACAGGAGCATTGGTTTTATAAAAAACCCTATCAACTTGTTTTATTCTTTGTTGTTTTTTCTCGGGATTATAAAGGTCATCAATCCAATAAACCAATCCATACATCCAACTGCCTATATCTTTTCCTTTTCTTAATTGAAAAACATAAAAATATCCAACAATTGCAGCAACTAAATGTGATGCTACCACAGCTAAATTAGTTGTTGCAACAAAAGAAATATCTATAGCAAGAAATATTAAACCTAATATCCAAAGCGAAAATCCAGAACCAATATGCTGATAAATTCTGTAGTTTGGTGAAAGCATTGTTGTTGCTACAGCTACTGCCACCACTGCAGCACTTGAGCCTTCAAACAAATAAGAACTATTAATGGTATAATGAAGTGATGGAACTAATGAAGCAGTTAAAACAAACAAAATGCCACCAAAAAATCCACCATATAAATAAATTGGAATCAGCTTTTTATTGCCAACCAAATCTTGCAATACATAGCCAAAAGCCCATAGCCAAAGCATATTGCTGATAAAACCAATAATGCTGTAATTAGAAAACATATAGGTAAACAATGTCCAAGGCTTACTTGCAAGTTGATTGATTTGTGGCGACAATGTAAACCAATGCAAAACATTTTTCTGAAAAAGAGGTTCTGCTGCTTCGCCTAAACCATCAAGCAGATTAACAATTTTTAAAAAATTTAATGTAACAAACAAAAAAGCATTGGCTGCAAATAATGTTACTAAGGCATTGCTTGTATGACCTAGGGTTGGTTTCTTTTCAAAATAATCTCTCTGTCCCATAAATATAAAATTAGTAGAACCTTTTTTTATTTGTTTTGTTCCAAAAATAAACTAATGCAAAACCTACGACAGCACCACCAAGGTGTGCAATATGTGCAACATTATCTCCTGCTGAGTTAGCGATTGTCAAATATAATTCTAATGCTGCGTAACCCAAAACCATCCATTTAGCTTTTACAGGTATAATACCATAAATGTATAATTCTGAGTTTGGAAATAAATAACCAAAAGCTGCAAGACAACCAAAAACTGCACCACTTGCACCTAATGTAGATTCATTAAGTTTAAACTGTGGGCTATCAATTAATTTAAATTGCTCTTCACTTGGTAATTGTTTAAATAATTCAGCAATTGGCTGAAAATGATAATACATAAAAATTAAATGTGCTAATGCAGCCCCAAGTCCACAGGCAAAGTAAAAAATAGTAAATCGTTTAGCACCCCAAAGGTTTTCAAGTACAGAGCCAAACATCCACAAAGCGAACATGTTAAAAAAAATATGCCCAATATCTCCATGCATAAACATATGTGTAACAATTTGCCAAGGTTTAAACCAAGGACTTTGCCAAGTATGCAAAGCGAACCATTTTTCTAAATGCAAATCAAATTGTGTATCAATGGTTGATTGTGCTATAAAAAAAAGGATATTAATAATCAAAAGATTTTTAATTACTGGTGGTAAAACTTGAAATCTCGATGGTCTAAACTGTGTCATACTGGTAAATAGTGAATGGTAAGTAGCAAGTGGTTAGTAATTTAAAATTGTTTAACTACTTGCCGTTTCTTCAATAACCCTAAGTTTTAATTGCACCACATTTTCTATATGATGTGTGTGTGGAAACATATCAACAGGCTGCACTTTTGTTACAATATATTTTTCATCAAGCAATGCTAAATCTCTTGCTTGCGTTGCAGGATTACAACTTACATAAACAATAACAGGTGCTGCCATATCTAACAATTTTCTCACAAGTTTTTCGTGCATTCCAGCCCTTGGTGGATCTGTAATAATTACATCAGGTTTGCCGTGTTGTGCAAAAAAATTATCAGTGCAAATATGAATCACATCTCCCACAAAAAATTCGGCATTTGATAACTGGTTAATGGTAGCATTTTCTTTGGCATCATCAACGGCTTCTTTTATCAATTCAACACCAATTATTTTCTTGGCTTTATCGCTTACAAAAATACCAATACTTCCTGTTCCTCCATATAAATCATATACAATTTGATTGCCATTAAGCTCTGCGAATTCTCTTGTGATGGTGTATAATTTTTCAGCCTGTTTTGTATTAGTTTGAAAGAAAGATTTAGGACTGATTTTGAATTGATAGTTTTCTAATTTTTCAATAATATATCCCTTGCCTTTAAAAACAATTGGTTCCAAGTCAAAAATACTATCGTTGAATTTTGTATTGATGGTAAAAAGCAAAGTGGTAATCTCTGAAAATTGTTGCACCATAAAATTCATTACAGCATCAATAGTTTCTTTATCGTTATAACCAACAATCAGATTCACCATTAATTCTCCTGTTGTAGCATAGCGAACCATCATATTTCTTAAAAAACCAACGTGGTTTCTGATATCATAAAACGTGATGCCTTTTTCTTTTGCAAAAGCGGCAACAGCATTTCTTATTTTATTAGTAGGTTCTTTTTGTAGATGACAAGTATCAATTTCAACAACTTTATCAAAAAAACCACGAGCGTGAAAACCAGCAGCTCCAATAGCCTCACCTAAATCCTCTCCAAAAGAGAGGACTTGAGAACCCTCAGCTTCAAGTTGTTTGTGTTTTTTTAAATCTACAAGCTGCTCGTTTGTTAAATATTTTTTTGTAGAGAAAGTATATTCTAATTTGTTACGATAATATTCTGTTTCATCTGCCCCGACAATTGGGTCAATTTCTGGCAATTCAACTTTTGCAATACGTTGTAAATTATCAACCACTTGTTGATGCTTGTATTGAAGCTGTTTAGCATAAGGCAGCATTTGCCAAATACATCCTCCACAAGTTCCAAAGTGTTGACAAAACGGTGTTACCCTATCTTTAGAATATTCTTTAAATGCAATAGGAAATCCCTCTGCCCAATCCTTTTTGTTCTTCATTAACTTAACATCAACAATATCTCCTGGAACAGCTTTTTCTATAAAAATTACTTTGCCTTCTATTTTAGCTAAACTTTTGCCTTCAGCAGCATAATCTGTTACTAGAATATCTGTTAATATAACTGGTTGTTTCTTTTTTTTCACGATGCAAATGTAGCAGCAATGTCTGC
>JANYEB010000226.1 GCA_025363355.1 Chitinophagaceae bacterium
ATTTTAAATACAAACAAGATGGCAAAACAAGTAAATCTAGGAGACTTAACTCCTGAACAAAAAGAGCAGTTATTTAATGAGTTTCAAGCGAAACAAAAGGAAAAGGCAGACCTGCAAAAAACAGAAAGAGCAGCCTATAAAAAGGAAGTAGATGGCAGTGTAAATGTTTTGTTTGAGGAACTACAAACAGCCAGCCAGTATTTGGGTAAAGTGAAAAATACAGTGCTAAGTACCCTCAAAGGCTTTATCGAAAAGAAGTCAGAACTGTATGGCAAAGATGCAGACCAAACCAGCCACAGCTTTACCAATGAAGATGGCAGCATCAGCATCATTATCGGCTACAATATGACAGATGGTTGGGATGATACTGTAAACAGTGGTATATCAAAAGTAAATGGCTGTATTAGAAGTTTTGCCAAGGACAAAGAGAGCAAAGCTTTGGTTGATACCATCCTTAAACTATTGAGTAAAGATGGCAAAGGAAACCTCAAAGCCAGTCGTGTGTTGCAGCTAAAACAAATTGCTGACAAAACAGAAAACAAAGAGTTGATTGATGGCATTGCTATTATTCACGATGCTTATAGACCTGTACGTAGTAAAGAATATGTACGCTGCGAATACAAGGCAGAAAATGGCGAGAAAAAGACTTTGCCTTTAAGTATTACCGATGCAGAGTTTATTGAGGCAGAATTGCAGCCACAAATGCTAGTTGCTGATGGTGATGAGTAGGACTTAAACACATTTTAAATAACAATCAAACACAAATTGTATGTATTTCAAAAAAGTATCAATTACAGAAAAAGAACCACCGTTAAACAAGTTTGTAACAACAATTGACGAGGCTGGTGAGCAACGAGTATATCGTTTAACCGACTATGGTTGGAATATGCGAGATGCTGATGGCGAAAACAGCCCTTGTAACAATTTGCCAATAACACATTGGCTGGAGGAGGCAAATGAGCCTGAAAAACTAATTGACTTTAAAGTGGCAGCACTCCCATTAATAAAGCACTTAGCAGAAAATCATCATCCACATCACACAGCAATTGTAACAAGCACTAGTGCCGAATTACTAGAAAGCAAGCAATCAGTTAACAAGGTTTACGACTATGTTGTTGACTAATTTAACCAAGAATCAAAGGGGGTTTTAACCTTTTAAAACCCCCTTTATTATCGCTACAACTCAACAGAATCAAGGATTAACCACCACACAACAGCAAAAAGAATGGGAAAAAGATTGAATGTTTTGCAGATGATGCAAAAAAAGTATATGCCTGTAGATGGGTTAAGCCCTGAAATGAGGGCATCAATTGGAGATATAGAAGACACTTTCCCTGCAATCATTTATGGAGGCAGTGGTAATGGCAAAACAAATTTTGTGATTAAACTACTGCTGGAGCTTAAACATCTTGGCGATATTCTATACATCAGTTATGAAGAAGCCCACGGCAAAACCATACAAGATTTAATTATAAGGCATAATCTAGCCACACAGTTGCCCAATTTAAGGTTTAGCGATGGCGAAACCAGCGAGGAGCTTTTTAACCTGTTAAAACGCAAACAAAGCCCTAAGATTATAGTGATAGATAGTTGGCAGTTTAGCGGTTTAAACAATGCAGATTTTGAAAAAATGTTCAAACATTTCTTATTTGGCAAAAGCATTGGTAGGCGAAAAATGTTTTTTGTAATAAGCCACATCAAAGGCAAAGAACCCGATGGCAGCAGTGCATTAAATGTAAAAAGGTTAAGCCACATTAAAATGTATGTAGAAAAATATGTAATGTTCCCAATTAGCCGATTTGGTGGCAATAAGCCCTTTGTAATTTGGGAGGAAGGGGCAAGGAAAGCTTGGGGCGAAGATTATGACCATAAAGTTTTGGAGCTACCCAAAGGCAAAAAGAAACCCAAGCCGAAAGCAAAGAAACTACCAAAAGAAAAGGAAGAGCCAGCAGCACAGGAAGATGAACCCATAACCAATATTGTTATTGATAACCCAGCAAAAAAACCACTATTTAAAGAACCTTTAAACGCAAATTAAAATGGAAGACATTTTAGAAATATTTATGGTAAGCATTATTGCAATGGTAATAATTGCAGCCATTAAATCAATGTACCAAATCAACCAAGAGCGGAAGCTAAAATGGTTCACCAAAACCATTTACAACTATGCTGGCAAAAGCCAAAAGCAGATTTATGAAATACTGGAGCTTGAAATTAGAGAGCTTGATTTAACTGGCTATGAGATTGACCATTTCAGCAAACCACTATTTAAACAAGATGCCAGTGCTGAATACATTGTTTACCTTAAAAAAATGGAGGTGTAAAATGGATGCTTCACTAGCTAAACTTAAAGCCGTTTGTTTTTACTGCACACGAAAAGTAAAGTATGCTGGAGGATTTACAAGAGACCACGTATTCCCAAAAAGTCTTGGAGGTGAAGACAAAGGTAATATGGTTGATTGCTGCTATGAATGCAACCAGTTTAAAGCAGACCAAACACTAAGCCAATGGCTGCAAGTTATTGAAACAATGCTTAAATATCAGTTGCCATATAAAAACTATACACTAACAATACTGGGGCAAGTACGAAGAAACATTTGGAGAAAACTTCACTCAAAAAAAGGAGGCATAAAATGAACACAGAGCAACAGCAATACCCAAAAGAACAAACAGACTTTTTGCAAGCTGTTTGGGATATGAGAGAAGCCCAAAACCAATACTTTTCTCAACGCACAAACTATCGTTTAGGAATAGCCAAACACCACGAGTTTAAAGTTGACCAGCTATTGGCTAAATGGAAAAAGGCAGGAGCTATTAAAGACAAATCAACAGTAACACAGCAAACACTTTTATAATGCACTACCTATTTGAAGTAAACCATATTTATTATCCAGCTTGTAGCATTCAATGGAAAGTGCTTTGTTGTGACCCTGCTGCTAAAATAGAAACAAGGGCTTTGCGTAGAGCTTCACATTTTGACTTACAGGCTCACAACTCATCAATAAAAGAAGTAAATGGGTTTATGGTTCACAACGAAATACAAGTTTATCAAGAAGACCTAATAGGCAAACAACAACTTAAATTATTTTAATCATTATGCAAACACACTACAAAGGTTACTGCATCACCAAAAATGCAAATGGCAGCTATAAAATTGAGGGGTTCACCAACACATTTTATGGCGAGCAACTAGCAAAAGCTTTTATTGATTTAATGGCTGGAGCTACTAAAGTAAATGAGCATTGTAAACCAAGTAAACCCAAATTTTATGGCATTTGTTAATCCATACGAAATAGATAAAAAAATTGAAGAAAAGTTGTTTTATGAATTCTGCTTAGAAAGTGGAATGACCGTTAATGATGTCAACGCCACAAGCTGGAGAAAAGCAGGAATGATTGATTACACAAAATGGTTAATTGAAAAACTAAATCAAACAAAATGATACTAGGATTTAAACAAAAGTTTCCCGATGGAACTGCCACAAATTTCAAAGAAAAAATATGGCAAGGTGAAAAGATACACAGCCTGCGAGAAAGCGACAGATTTAGGGCAGGAATGAGCATACAAATGGCTTATGGTGTTCGCACCAAGCACTACCAGCAGTTTAATAAAGGGATTGAAAGTTTGAGTAAGTGCATAAGCCGACAACGAATATTTATAACTTATAATGGCTGGGCATTAGAAGCTACAGTTGGAGATAATAAATATTTAGCTGGTTATGATATGCAGCAGTTGATAAAGAATGACGGCTTAACAGAAATGGAGTTTATAAACTGGTTTTTCCCTGACTACAAAGTAAAAGATGAATGGAGTGGCTTTATTATTCACTGGACAGATTTTAAATATTAGTTATGATAACCGATATTTTAAACCCAGCTGAAGCCAAGCGATATAGACAAGCTGTTATGGTTTGGAAGCAAGAGCTTAAAGAGCTAGAGAGAAAGCATTTGTTCTACTCAAAATATCACAAAGACTTTTTCATTCAGCAAACACTTTTTTTAACTGAAGAGCAAATGGTACAAACGATGATTGATTGCATAAAACACATTGAATCATTAACAGCAGATTTGGCATTTTGGGAAGCAAAACTATATAACAACGAACTGGCTCGTTTTACACTAAGACAAAGCAATAAACCTTTTGATGGCATCAACCTCAAAGAGCATACACTAACACAACAAACACTATTTTAATATGCAACTATTCAAAATCACAAACCCAAACTTCACAGGAGAAATAGAAGTGCTGTACAATGGCAAGCTGGTAAAGTTTGATTGCACCAATGCACAAATTGACGAGGAAACAATATCGGCTTTTAAACGTGCCATTCCTACCAACATAAACGTATTTATAAAAGGCGAATGGTGCAGCAAATACACCACTGTTGTAGAAGCTGAATACATAGTAAGCTTTGATATGTTTTGGAGAGCTTACGACAAAAAAATAAACAAAGCTCGTGCAATGCCAATATTTGAAAAGCTAACCAAAACCGAGCAAGTAAAAGCCTATATGGGCATCAAGGCTTACGACAAATATTTGACAAAAGAAAAGTGGCGAACCAAAGCCGACCCTGAAAACTATTTACGCAATAAAACTTGGGAAAATGAATATTAGTAAACAACAACTGGTGTGCATCAATACCATCATCAGCAAACGCAATATTGCTAAAGAAGATAAAGAAGTAATGGTGCAAGGCTTTAGTGCTGGCAGAGCCACCAGCAGCAAAGATTTAACTTTTGATGAGGCTGCCGAAATGATTAAGCACCTAAAAGATAATGACCCACACAAAGACAGTATTGAGAAAATGAAAGGCAAAATGATGTACTATGCACGTGAAATGGGTTGGTACAAAATCAACGGCAAAGGCAAGCAAGTTTGCGATGTGCAAGCCATTGACAACTGGTGTATGAAATTTGGAAGTGTTAAACGTAAACTAGATTCATATACTTTTGAGGAACTGCCAACCATTTTAACGCAGTTTCAATTTGTGTATAAAGACTATTTAAAAAGAATTTAAACAATGCAAAACACAAGAGGAAAAAATAATTGCAACGCTTATGTATTACACATTTGTTGCACCAATAAAATTCATCATCAATAAAATAAAACAAAAATGAAAAAAATAATACTCATCATTTTAGTTGCAGCCATTGGTTGCAAAGGCAATGTAGATAAAGCTAATGACTCACTTGATAGATTACTAATTGAGCAAAATATAATAGACAGCCTTAAGTGGATTGATGAATATAACACAGCCGAGGTGAAAGCCATTGAGGATAGTAAAAAAGGAGTTAAAGTTTATGATGGTTTGCCTCCCATTGACATTTGGTATAGCGATGACTATGTTGCATATTTAAAAACACAAGGAGACAGTGTATCTGCAACTAGAATAAAGACTTTAGGATACCACCAAACATTGACATTAGCTTATAAAAATATTTTCAAAACGGAGATTTCAAAAATGCCTGATAATCCTGAAAAATTAGAACTCATAAAAAAGTTTGATAGGATATATATATTGAAGACTGAAAAATAAAAAAAGCCCTGCACCTCGCAGGGCTTTTTTTATTAGTTCTTTTTTTTCTTCTTCGCTTTTGTTGGCTTACTTTCAGAGGTAGAGCAAACACCACAAGTGCCACCCTCTTTAGAACAATGTTTGCATCCACTACAATTTTTACAAGCTGTGCAAGATGATGTACCACTGCATCTGCCACCAGCTTTGTTGTTACAACAATTTTTATTATCGTGTCCTGCAAATGCTGCTATGCTAAATAGTAGCAGTGTTGAAATAAATAATCTTCTCATAACGTTTTGTTTTCTCAAAGTTATTATTTTTTGTGGATTCAATACCTAATAACTTTTTTAGTATAAAACTTTGCTGGTGTTTAAATTTGTGTTATGCAAACAGCAACTGCACAAACTACAACTACCTATAAAATGCCAGTGTTAAGAGGCATTAGAACACACGAAATGTTATTGTTTGAAGATAACACACCACCACCAGCTCCTAAAACTTTTAATGGTAGAGACCCACAAAAAATTGAAGCTCGTGACAATTTCTTACTACATAGATTCTATTTTAAAAGTCGCATTAAACGTATGCTTTATGGCGATACACTTAAAGAGCTTGCAGCCGAAACTTGGCTAAGCGAATTACAAGTGCAAAAAATTATTCAAGACAAAACAGAGCTTGTTATGGACATAAAAAAAGCTGCTCCAACTGTTAAACAATTAAAGCAGCTTTTTGCCCATATAGTTTGGGAGTAATTAACTCAGTTCTAATTTAGCTTTTACTTTCTCTTTTACAACCAAAGCTCCAGCATCTTCACCAGCAGTACTCCACATATTTACTCTCACAATAAAAGGGTCTTCTCTCATTTCCTTAACTGCACTTAAACGGCTGATTGGTTGACAAATTTCAACATCATTATTGTTTGCATCTTTTAAAGTTGGTGACCAGCCGTGCAACTTTTTAAACAAGTTATTTTCAATCTCAAAAAATTGTAAAGCTGCTTTAACAGAGATATCAGGTGTTATGCTATCAGCTTTGCTGAAGGGAGAAAATCCAAGCCTTGTTTGTATGGTTAAATTGCCCCATTGCACAAGCTCACCTTCATCTGTAAAGTTTGATGCAGGGAAATCAATTAACAAGCAAGGAAAAGCCACTGCTGGGCGTATATCGTAGTAATCAAGTTGCCCAATATCCAACGCCACTTGTTTAATAGCTGGTACTGCTGTTTTAATGTATTCCTGCAACGCTAAATATAGCTGTGCAAATGGGCTGTCGAAATCTTCAAGTTTTAGTGACATATTTTAAAATTTTAGTGCTTTCATTATTTCAGCAGCTACCACACGAGAAATAGCTGCATTTAAGTATTGGCTGTTGCCTAAAAATGGGCGAGCTGGTAGGTTTTGTTTGATTTTACGTGTGTGAGCTTTAACTGTTGTTTCGCCTGTTTGTTTTCTACCAAATGTTATATTGGTTTTTGTTTTTCTGCTCACAGTTTTCACAACACCAACCTTTGTTATTTTACGTGTATGCTCTTTTACGTTTTGATTAACAATCCCTCTAAATCCATTGTTAAAAGGCTTTGCTTGTGGTGCCTCATTGCCAATAACAACTTCGTCAAAACTGGCTCTGATAATTCTAGTAGAACGCCTCGTTCTGCCTGTATCAACCCCAATAGCTCTTCCATTATTTCGTGGTGGTGCAGTTCCCCATTTTGTGGGATTTTTACGTGGTCGCCAAGGTTGAAAAGTATCGCCTAAAAAACCCTGCCTTTTAAAATTATCCAATGCAAAATTTACCACCTCATTACCTGCAATTACAGGCAAGCGAATTGCAATCTGCCTAAACCTGCGTTCAAGCTCTGCAATTGGTAAAGTAATATTTTGATTATCCATATCGAAAAGGTATTTATATTTGCAATGTCTGACTCAAGGGTCGGACAGACAACCTACAACTTTGCTGTTGTAGGTTTTTTTATTTACACTTGTAAATGTTGTTGTCTTTATCAATTACAATAATTTCTTTAAGCCATTCACTGGCTTTAGCATTTGATTTTAACTCTCCATTTATTTTATTTAAAATAGATTGTTTTGGAACGGCTTCATTCAGCTTAATTATAATCCTATCGCACTGCCTTTTGTCTAGGTCTGAAGTTCGTTTGATAATATTTGAAATAGTGTTTTTGCTATATGGCTTATCGTGTCCTTTCATTTCCCAGTAATATTCGCCAATTTTAAAGTCAGGACAACGCCCCAAAACAGGTGCATTTTTGAAAAAGAAACTATATCGCCAATCATTAAAATCTAATCCTTCAGGAGTAATAAAAACATCTTTATCAAAATAATTTGCCAATAGGTTTGCTGCATCTTTACGAGATTGATATTCTGCTAAATTTCTTAATGCAGTTTTATATTGGCTAGGATTGGTATTGTCTTTAAATGCTTTGCCTGATTCATACAAATTTCCCTTGCCAGTTCTTAAATTATCTTTAGTATAACCAGCATCAGCAAAGCTTAACACCTCTTTTGGCAAGTCAATAAAATAGGCGTGACCTTTTGGAAATATTAAACCTTGTTTGCCTAAATTGGTTTTAAACATTGGAGGAATGTCAGCACTAGGAATATTGTGTTCTTCAGTGGCTCTTTTGCCATAAACCTGCCTTACTGTGCTACGTTCTCCAAAGTGATTTGGTATCATATACACATTCCAAAATGGGTTTAATTTTGGAAGTGTAGTACCATTTAAACTCCTGCATAAATCTGTAGTTCTACCATCAATCACAGCATCAAACTCTAGCATTGCATCATCATCAAACTCAACCCACATTCTTGAGGCTTGTGAGCCAACAACTGCAAGTTGGTATTCAGCTTTTAAATGCTGTTTAACCTGCTTTTCATTAATCTTTAAAGCAGCTTGTAAAAAGTCTTTTTCAGTTCTCAACTTCCCATCATCGCCAATAAGTGCATTACTCAGCTCTCGTAATTGTGTGTAGTTTTTGGCTGCACTAAAATGCCACACATTGTTTTGCAGAGCAGCCAACATTTTTGCATCAGGTGTGTCCCAATCAATTTTATTTTCATTAAATTGTTTGGCTTTATCGCCATAGCCTTCAGTAACACCAGCCCACAAACGTTTTGCGAATTCGCCAGTAACTTCTTTGTTTATTAAACCTTCAGGCATTCCCTTATCCTTCCAAACCTGCTGCACCATTGCAGTCATTTGTTTTGCAAAATCATCCTCGCTGCTAAGGTTTGGCAAAGCAATGTTGTGAGAGCAACAATCAACATTGTATAAGTCGTGTAGTTGTTGCTCTAATTCGTTA
The DNA here is from genome assembly GCA_025363355.1 of Chitinophagaceae bacterium. GTDB lineage: Bacteria > Bacteroidota > Bacteroidia > Chitinophagales > Chitinophagaceae > CAIVPM01. The sequence goes on from JANYEB010000226.1 coordinate 8,832, forward strand.
ATTGGTAGCCCTTGCAGCCCACTTAGATAATTGATTAATCTTTGTGGGCTGGGTCGAAAAAATCAGCCATTTTAGCCATTAATTTTTGCCAAGCACTCAAGTTTTCCTGTTGGGCTTTCTTAGCCTGTTTTTTGGCTTTTTGCTTTGTAGTTGGCTCTTTGCTTGGCGGCTCGTTTTCTATTGGCTGTGGTGGTTGCTTCTCGTCTTCTTGCTTGGCTTTTAACTCATCATAGTTATCAGGTTTTGGAATGCCATAAGTTTCATAAAAGTAGTCGTCTGCAATTGGGACACCAGCAGTTTTAATGCTGGTATCAATAACTATTTTTTGAGAAAGAGCTGCGAGGTCAACTTCCTTTTCAAAGGTGAAATGAGCATCAGCAACAGGAAATCTGTATTGCAATAAAATCTCTTTGCATTTGGCACTATTCAACTGCGATAGCAAGTAAGCCATATCACTCTTGGTAATTTCCATTTGCTGTTTGCCGTGTTCTTTAGCCTTTGCATTGCTGCCACCATTGTTGCTACTGGTAGTTTCTACATTGCCCAATATTGCAATTGCCATTTCATCGTTACAAGCATTCTTTAGCCTCTCTTGCAACTGCCCATCACCATTGCTTATCTTGCCATCCAATACCTCAAACTCTGCTTGCTTTGGAATCATTATCGCAAGGCTACCACCTGCATCAATTAAGGCTTTACGCAGCTCTACCCTTGTTTTATCATCGTTAGCATCATATTTACCAACCCTTACTGGTTGCCCAAATATTTCAACATATTGAGCCCAGTCGCCAAAATCATTTTTTTTGATAAGAGCAGGGAATGCACAACGAAGCAATATGCCATAATCGTGCTTTTTGCCAATTACCCAAATATTGCTTATGCCAGTATAAGCCGTGCCTGAGTATTCGCTTTGATTATTGGCAATCACACCAATTTCAGGCTTGATATGTTTGCGTGGTATCTCCTCAAATGCAAGCTCGAGACCTGGTATAAACTCCATACCAGTAACGCCCCAAAATTTTGTGAGCAATATCTGTTTACACATCTCACGAAATGCCTCGCTTTCTAAAATTGTGTCCACACCATCAACCTCTTTTTTATCCTTGCCAAGAAGCAACAATTTTTTATTTAAAACAGCATCAAGCCTTTTCTCAATAATGCCTTGCAAAAAGCCATCAAGGTCAAATGTTTTATAAAAGTCGTAGAGCCTTGTGCGATTAGGATAGTAAATGCTTTCTGCATTGATAAGCGAGTTGATTAACCCACGCACATCTTTCATTGTTCTGTCAACTGAAACCTGCACCAATTCATTAACTAACAGCTTTACTTCTTGTGGCTGGTTTGGTGCTATATCATTCTCTTTGCTCATATAAAAATTTTAGTAGTGATTATTTCGTTTGATATTGCTGCCATATTCAATATGTCCAGCTTCGTCAATATCAGTATTGGGGTCATCAGGTTTCAATGGAAAATCAGGCGAAGTGTCCCCCTTCAAAATTTCCCTTAAAATCTTTTTTGCATCTTCATAAGCAGTTCTAAAAAGCTCAAGGTTGATGTTTGGATTTGCCAGTTTGATGAGATGCCAGCAAACTACATCCTTTACAATGTTTTTGAAATATTGATTGGTGTATGTTCCCCCAAACATTGTGGCTGTGTCAAACCTGTTTAAATAGCTTTTAACCTCGCCCTCACCAGCTGCAATAGCTGCATCAACAATGGTGTCATCGCTGCGAGTAATTACATCTGTAATTTCTGCGTAAATATGAGTTTTCAAATCTGCTTTGGTAATAGCTGCCATATAAAAAATTTAGTTGTTAGTAACGCTTGCTGTTGCTTGGTCGTGCAATTGTTTCAATGCCACCTGATGCAAAAACAGCAATTTTGTTTTGAATGATTTTTACACCCCCTTGTGTAGCATCAGGAGCATCTAATAGTTTGCTGGTTGGCTTTGCATTTTTGAATTGTGCAACAATCCTTTTCATATGAGGATTGTCCTTTTCGTCAATGTTAAAAACAAGCAATCCCATTTTATTTAATGGCTGTAGTGTACCCTCAATTCTAAACCACTTGTCAGGCTTTTGTGTAGTATCAGGCGTAACCATTAAAACTCCACCTTTTTCTTTTCCTTTGGCAAAAACAATTGGCATTAAAACCTGCTCATAAAATGGGTTTTGCAAGGTGTTATTTTCAATATATGTGTACAGCTGCGTTTTATCACCAACGAAATCTCTGCCCTCATAAAGCCAGTTTACAAACTCATCATTAGACTTATGGTCGCACCAACCTTTAAGCACATAAAATTTATTAGTAGCAGGTAAATAGCCAATTGAAACAAGCACCTTGCAACTATTTAATGCCTTGCTTTTTGCTGTTGGTTTATCATTATTGCTGGTTGATGGGTCAGCATAATTTATGATAAAATGGAACTTTGAAAGTGGTGGACATTTCTCAAAATAGATGTCCTCAAAGGTTTTACCACTGGTTGTTGGATTGTTAAAATATTCACTTTGCGAACTCTCATAACTCATTGAATTGAGAATGTCGTCTATGTCCTTTTCGCTATTCTTTTCCTTCCAAGAGCTTACACCATTTTCATCACGAATATTTACCAATTCAACATCTGTTGCATATTCAGCAGCCCTCACTGCTAAACTATCTTCAGCAATAATATTGTTATCAAATGCAATCCAATAATCAGCACTAATGTCAACAGTTGGAATAGCTGATTTTTCAACCCACTCCCAATTTTGTTGCAACCTGTCAGAATTACGGCAAACCTCATCATCGTCAGCATCATCAAAAATCAAAACGTTAACCCTTAACTCATCAAGCTTTGCACCACGTGGGTTTTGCCCCATACCAACACCACGAAAAGAACACTTGCCCCGTGTTATAAATTCCTCCTCTGCCCACTTGCCAACCCTTTGCTGTGTGCCATAATCTTTTATTATTCTTGGGTTAGCTTCTAATACTGCTCTGTATGGTGCAAGTAAACGAATGGCATTGCCTTCGTTTTTGCTTATTAAAAGTGCATTGATGCGAACCTTTTTAACAAACATCAGGTACAAAACTTCCATCATTCTACGTGTGCTTTTGCTTAATCCTCTAGCCCAAGCTCTACGTTGATAAATACGTTTTGCGTTGATAAACTTCTTTGTACTTTTTCTGTGAAAAGCAGCACTATCGCAAAAGCAGAATTTCACGAAATAGTATTTAAACCACTCCTCTTCATTACCAGCTTTTTCAAGCCATTGCTTACGCTTTGCAGCATCTTCAATAGTTTCGTTATCGTCAACAGGTGTAGCACTCCTGATACTTTCAAGTAACTCCTCCCAATCTTCAAGAGCTTGTTTGTTGCTTTTATTGGCAACTACTATTTTAACACTGCTCATTTTTTAAGGCTTTGTTGTAAAAAATCATTCCATAATTCCGATACTTCCAACACTTGACTTGGTGTACCAATCCTTTGTAAATGCCTGATAAATCTTATTCCACTTTCAACCAAATCAGCAATTGCCAACTCAGTTTCAAGGTTGCGTATTGATGCAGTAAGTTTAAGTTTAGCATCACTCATTTTGGAATCGCTAAACCTTTGTCCTAATGGCTTTGCTTGTAAAGCATATTGCATTTCTTCAAGCTCTTCATATAATCCAGCCAGTATAACTTCTTTGCCAACTAACAAGCGATTACGCAGGCTTTTCCAATTAAAATCGTTTGCCCACTTGCTTATTGTCTTTTCACTTACGCCTACTCTTTTGGCTACAATTTTTTGGTCTAGTTTCTCTCTTGTAAACAAAATTTTCGCTAGGTATTGCTTGTCTGCAATTGTCAATTTTATCTCTGCCATAGTTCAACAAAGTTGAACCTGTAAGGGCTTAAAATGAAAAGCAAAAAACCGTCACG
>JANYEB010000230.1 GCA_025363355.1 Chitinophagaceae bacterium
GCCTGTGATACTATTAAAAAACTGTTGCCATTCTTTTTTACAAATCATCCACATAAGGCTGTAAAAATAATGGGTAAAACGTTAAGTTAATGTTAGAACGACCGATGTGAATAAGATGGCTATATTTTATGAAGGAAGTGAGGAATTTAGGAAGGGTGAAAACAACTCCATAAAACCCTCCCATTTTGCCTTTTCCGCTATAACCAAAACAATTTCTGCTATAGCGGAAAGCTTAAAAGTTGTCCCGGAAATGAAATCTGCTATACCAAAAACGATTTTTGCTATACCAAAAAACAAATCTGGTGTACCAAAAATGAATTTTGCTATACCAAAAAACAAAAAATGAATGGCTTTTGCAGCCTTCGCAAATCCTTTAATGTAATCATTATCAAATAAAAATGCTTGCGTTTACAGCGTTGCCAACCTTCAAAAGGTTGGCAACTCTGTAACAATATCACTCATAAATTAACCATATTTAAATATCCTTGCCCAACTAGATTGGTTAGCTTTACGCCTTATGGAAACACCAAATAATAACAGCTTTTGGCAATTTGATGCTAATTACTGGTTTAGCAAGCTACAATCATCAGCTACAGGCTTATCTAATGCCGATGCTAGTAAGTTATTACTGCAATTTGGTGCCCGAAAAACACAGTCGGGTTTTGTAAAAGATATCATTCTTTTTATTGGTCAGTTTAAAAGCCCATTAATGTTGCTGTTAATTGGTGCTGTTATTTTATCTGCATTCTTGGGCGATACATCTGATGTGATTATTATCTTGTTCATTGTTCTCTCTACAGGATTGCTTAGCTTTTTTCAGGAAAGAAATGCCAGTAAAGTAGTGGAAAAACTGCAATCGATGATTGCACTGAAAAGCACGGTGCTAAGAGATGGTACAGCACAGGAAATTGAATCTAAAACCATTGTTCCAGGAGATGTGATTTTATTTAAAGCAGGTGATATGGTTCCTGCAGATTGTTTGTTGATTGAAGCCAATGAACTGTATGCCAATGAAGCTAGTTTAACTGGCGAATCCTACCCTGCCCGAAAAGATATTGCCACAGTTGATGCACAGGCAAGTTTGGCAAAAAGAAATAATTGTTTATGGGAGGGTTCAAATATTGTTAGTGGTACTGCAAAAGCTTTGGTGATTGCAACTGGTGAACAAACCATTTTTGGAAGCATTGCCGAAAGTGCCAATAAAGTTATTGAAACCACTTTTGAAAAGGGCATTAAAGACTTTGGCTTTTTCTTAATGAAGATAACACTTGCATTATCTGTTTTTATTCTTGTAGTGAATCTGTTGAATCATAAAAGTGTTATTGAATCTGCATTGTTTGCTTTGGCTTTGGCTGTGGGTATGGCTCCTGAATTATTGCCTGCCATTACAACTATTGCAATGAGTGCAGGTGCTAAAAGAATGCTAGCAAAAAAAGTGATTGTAAAAAAATTATCATCTATTCAAAATCTTGGAGAAGTTAATTTATTATGCACCGATAAAACAGGAACCATTACAGAAGGTGCTATTAAAGTATCTGGTTTGGTAAATGCTTTTGGTGATGAGGATGCTTATACCAAACAACTTGCTTTTTGGAATGCAACAATGGAAACTGGTTATTCAAATCCCATTGATGAAGCCATTAAAGGGTTGAATATTCAATCAACTGTTACTGCTACAAAACTGGGTGAAGTTCCTTATGATTTTATTCGTAAAAGATTAAGCATTGCTGTTGCAACAGATACCGAAAAAATATTGGTAAGCAAGGGTGCTTATACACAAATACTGGGTATTTGTACCAAAATAAAACTTGCCAATGGAACCATTGAAAATATTGATGCACACAAAGCGGATATTGAAAAAAAGTTTGAAGAGTTTGGTATGAATGGATTGAGAGCCATTGCTGTCTGCTACAAAAATATTGATGCCAATACGCTTACGAAAGAGGATGAAAAAGAAATGGTTTTTGCTGGTTTTATTTTGCTGGAAGATCCTGTGAAACCGGGTATTATAGACACCATTGATGCATTAAAAAAATTACAAGTAAATCTTAAGATAATTACTGGCGACAATAAGAATGTGGCTAAAGCTATTGCATTAAAAATAGGCGTTAAAGAACCAGTGGTGATGACTGGGCAAGAAGTGTCTGGCACCAGCGTTGAAGCATTGAAAGTATTGGTTCAAAAGACACATATTTTTGCTGAAGTTGAGCCACAACAAAAAGAAAAAATTATTCTTGCACTAAGGCAAACTTATACTGTTGCTTATATGGGCGATGGCATTAATGATGTATCTGCTATTAACGCTGCAGATGTGGGCATCTCTGTTGAAAATGCTGTGGATGTTGCCAGAGAAGCTGCTGATTTTGTTTTAATGGAAAAAGATTTAAACGTTTTGGTAGATGGTATTATTGAAGGAAGAAAAACCTTTGCCAACACCTTAAAATACATTTTCATTAACACAGGTTCTACCTTTGGCAATATGGTTAGTGTGGCATTTGCATCTTTATTATTACCATTTTTACCAATGCTTCCAAAGCAAATTTTATTAACCAATTTCATTACAGATTTTCCTTATTTAACAGTCGCCTCAGACAATGTTGACCAAGAGCAACTGGATAAACCAGGCAAATGGGATTTAAAGTTTATCAGGAACTATATGGTGGTTTTTGGTTTGCATAGTTCTTTGTTTGATGTGATTACTTTTGTTACCTTATTATATGTGCTGAAAGTAAAAGAAAGTGCATTTCAAACAGGTTGGTTTGTAGAATCTATCCTTACAGAATTGTTTATTTTATTTATCATCAGAACACATAAAAACTTCTTTAAAAGCAGGCCCGGTAAGTATTTATTTATTTTAAGTATTCTTGGTTTGGTATTAACCATTGGGTTGCCTTATATGCCCTTTGCTAATAGTGTTGGCTTAACTCCTTTACCATTTAAGAATTTAGGTATAATGCTTTGTATTGTTGCAGCATATATAATAACAGCCGATTTATTAAAAGTTTGGTTCTTTAAAAAATATAGAAGTGTTTAGTGATGGGGATACTAAAAGTGTACTAATTATTTTAACTCAACAGCCACATTTTTACAAAGTGTTTTAATACTGATAGTAGTAGTTTAGCTTGACTTATTTGCCAGCCATTGTTCTTTTGTAATTTTAAACCAGTTACAAAGCATATTACTATGATCAAAGGTTTCTACAAATTGTAATCCCGCTTTTTCTAAAGCTTTTCTTGATGCTGTGTTGTCGATATGAGTCATACCATAAATAGCATCTAAATTCATTTGCTTAAATCCATACTTAAGAGATGCTTTTGCAGATTCTGTTGCATAGCCTTTGTTCCAATGCTTTTTTAATAAACGATACCCTACATCGAAAAAATCAATATGATTGTTGGTGGTTTCTTTTATCAATTTCATTCCACCCCAACCAACAAATTCGCCTGATGATTTTTCAACCAAAGCCCATCTTCCAATTCCATTATCAATATATTGCTGACGAATAAATTTTATGGCTGCCTTAATTTCATCTTTTGTTTTTACAGGATTGTTGCCAAGGTATTTGTGGACTTCAGGGTCTGCATCCATCTCAAAAAATGCATCTTCATCTGTAGCTAAAATCTCACGCAAAATCAGTCTTTCTGTTTGGGCAAATATTTTTGGTTGGCTTGTTAATAATTGAGTTGATGAAATTTTTAGCCAATGTTTATAAGTCATTTCAAACTTGATTTCTCCTTTGCCGTGGGTGCCAATTTCTTTCCATCCCGCTTTTCTATAAAAAGCTTCTGCTCTGGTTTTTGGAGAAGTGCCTAACCACAAATTATTTGTTGTTTGTTCAAAATACCAATCCAACAATAGTTTGTGCAATTGCTTACCAATTCCTTGTTGCTCAAATGTGGGTTTAATAAACAAAGCCCAAACATTATGGTCTTTCAAATCAGCAATTGAAAAGCCCACTATTTCATTATTGATTTCGCAAACCCAACCCTTGCCTCTAATTGTTATAAATTCAATACAATCATCATCGGTTACCAAATCTGGATTTGATAGTGTATTTTCTTTTACAGAATTTCTAACTATTTGAATTTGCTTGATGTCGTTAATTTGTGCTTCTCTAAAAATCATATTGTAATTTTACGTAAATAGCAGTAAAGAAAATACAACAACCAGAAATTTAGATTAAAAAGCTCACGCAGAGTATTGCTGCAAATGCCCACATAAATAAGTTTGTATAATTATTGGCTTTCATAAATGGTTTGAAGTCTTGGTTATCATACATTGAATACACAGAAAACCAAGTGAAGAAGTAGTATAAAAATGTTCTTAAACGTCTGTTTTCTTTTTTTGTATTTGCCCACAACAGATATTTTACAGCAACAACTATTAGTATAAAAAAAATACAGATTATTCTAAGGTAGGTCAACTCGTTTGTCATCTTGTATATTGGGTTAATACTGCAATTATAAAACAACTTAACCCAATTACACGTTATTTTAATATTAAAATAGCGTCAATTTTATTTGATAAATAATATAACATACATAAGGTATTGGATGATAGTAGTTATTTAAACTGCGGACAAAAAATAGTATCAAAAAGAAATTACAATAAGTAAAGAGATTTCTTTTTTATTGTAAGAAAGAAGCTTGTTATCGCTAATATAAAAAACGAAATCAAGTAATGAATAAGCCTTCATTAGAGTTTATCATAGTAAACTGTTGGCTCATCTGCCCATCCATAATGTGCAAGAAAAATTAACTGGTTATTTACAATGCGTATAGAATCATTGTCTGTCATTGCAACACCATTAAAGATATAGTTTTTGGTAAGATTAAAATCGCCAGTATTACTAGCATTTGCTAATGTATATGTTCCTTTATACACAGTAACAATTGAAGATGCAGGATAAATAGATTTAAAACTATCTGCTCCAAAAAATTCTATGGTTTGTCCATTGCCTGGCAGGTAATTAGTATTGCCAACAATACTACCTTCGGATTTTCTAAGTTCCCATTTGGTATTTTTAATGGCAGATACTGTAACCTTTTGTGTGATGGTTGATTCTTTTTTGCAAGCAACAATTGCAACTGATATTGCAAGCCCAAAAATTAGATATTTCATTGTATGTATTTGCTAATATTGACTAGCATTCTAGTTAAAACATTGCACCAGATTGAACATTTAAAACTTGATAGACAGTTTCCCTTTTGTTTTTTTGTCTGAGGCTTGCCATTTAGGCCCATTTTTTAACAAGTCAATTGCTTTGGCATCGGTTTCCTTATCAACAGATTTTGTAATTTTTATCTTATCGGGATTGCCATATTTATCGATATCAAATTCTAGCCCAACAATCTCCTCTCCCGTTTTATTATTTGTGATAGTTACAGGTGTGTAAGCTGTATCGTAGGTAATAGATGTGTAGGCATTGTTTTGTCTTAAGTATTCATTAAAAGCAGTCCAACCATTTACTGGCACAGTTAAACTATCCTCTTTAGACAACTTAAAACTAATCGGTTTGGCAGCTTCCTTTTTGCTAAAATATCCTGTAATAGGTATAGATTCTATAGTGCTATCTCTTTTAATTCTGATTGTAGGCAGTGTGATAATAGTGTTGCTTGAAGCAATTGCTTTTGATTGCTTAGCATCATCGTTTTTATCTTTAGCTTTTTCTGCTAAGGCAATATATTTATCGTTTGAAATAGATACTTCTGCTTCTTTTGAAACACTTGCTGTAGCGTTAGAAGCAGAGAATGTATAATTAGCTGCATTGTTATTTAAACTAGGCCCAGCAGCCTTATTGCTTGCTACATTTTGATTACTGTTTGTTAAATTGCCATTTGAACTCCAATTACTGGTTGAACCAATTGGCACATTGTTTTTGGGTGGCTCTACAGCAGCATACATAGTTGACGAGCTTGCTGTTAATCCTTTGTTAGGTACTGGCATTAACGTATCAGTCAAACCTACTGTTGCATCTAAAGATTTATATTGTTGCGAAATATTTTTTTGTTCAATACTTGCAATATCACTTTTAGGTGCAACAGAATCAAATCCAACTTTGATGATTTTATCTTCGGTTGTATTTACTTTTTCATTTTTAACAATCGATTTTTGATTGCCATTATTCATTAGCAAAACACCTATCCATCCTGCACCTGCAAACAACAAAACCACAACAGCAACTTTAAGCCATTCGTTTTTCTTTTTAGCAATTGTAACAACTTTTGCTTCTTGTTTACCTGCCAAAATCATTGTTTCAATAGCTGCTAAATCTTTATTAGCAACAGCTGTATCAACAAGTGCAAACCCTTCAATAGCATCTGCTAAAAAAGGATCTTGCAAAGCAGCACGTTCTATAGAATGCATTGCTTCTTTAGACATATTGCCTTGTATATAGTTCTCTATCTCAGCTTTTGAATAAATAATATGTTCTTTTTTATCATCCATTTTTTTCCATACAAATTTTTAAATTTCTGCGTCCATTTTGAACTACGCTTCTTACTTTGCTCCACTCTAACCCAGTTTCATCAACAATTTCGTTATAGCATTTCTGCTGTAAATAAAATAAATTGATAATTGTTTTTTGCTCTTCGCCAAGTTGCTCAACACAGGCTTCCAACTTCTTAAAATCATTTTCTTTATCTAACACAGCATCAAGATGCGAGAAATCCTCGGATTGCATAAACCCACTGTTATCAAATTCTATCGTAATGTTTTTCTTGGTTTTTCTCAAATGCATTAAGCAATGGTTTTTAGCAACAACATATAACCATCCTTTAAAAATATCTACTTGATGCGTTACTAATTTTTTAGATATCTCTTGATAAATTTCCATAACAGCATCCTTGCTGTTTTCTGAGTCTTTAAAATATTTCATACACACACCATACACCAAGTCTGTGTATCGCAAATACAGTGTAGCCAAAGATTGTTGATTGGATTTTATTTGAAAATCTTGCAACAATTCTTCGTCTGTTAAAATGGTTTGTATGTGCCTGATTGGTGTCATTAAAAAAATAAAGATAAAATTTTTGACGAGATGTGTGTAAAAAATAAAATGGCTGCATCAGTTAATTGAAAGTTCAAGGTTTAAAGTTTAACGTTTGAACCAACTATTAATAATTTATCATTAACCATTAATCATTAATTTATGAAGACGCCTATTCTACTGCACATTCCAGAGCCTTGCCACGAAAATTGGGATGCTATGACAAACGCTGATAAAGGAAGACATTGCCAAAGTTGCAACAAGATTGTTGTTGATTTTAGTGTAATGAGCGACCGACAAGTTTTAGAATATTTTAAAACAACAACAGGCAAAACTTGTGGCAGATTTCACGATGATCAATTGCAAAGACCATTGATTGAGCCACACCAAAAATCTACAAAATGGAATTATCTTATCGCTAGCATTCTTGGATTTATTATGACAGGAAGACTTGCTGCACAAGATAGAACTATAAAAGGCAAAGTTGTTGGAAAGCCTGCTGTACATAGGAATGCTATTACAGGAGAACCCGTTGCGATAAAGAGAGATACAAACAATGTTAAAACAGTTGGTGACACAATACTTCTTAAAAAACAACAAGATGAAGTTGTTGTTCAGATACCTTATGGACAAGTAAAAAAAACAGCATTTACAGGAAGCGTTACAAGAATTAGTTCTACAGATTTAGTTTCTATTGCTAAACAATCTGTTTCAAGTGCTTTAGAAGGAAAATTAGGTGGCGTTATTATTTCAAATAAAATTCTAGGAAAAATTACAGATGAAAAAGGTGCTGCAATTGGTGGTGCAACAATTATTTTAAAAGGAACAGGACTTGGAGTTTCATCAGATATTAATGGTGATTTTGAAATTAAAAAATTAGGAGAGAATAATAAGCTGACCCTAGTTGTTTCTAGCATTGGTTTTGAAAGAAAAGAAATAGACATTACACCCAAAGATTTAAAAGGTAATTTAAATATTGTTTTAAAAGAGAAGAAAAATGAGTTGGAAGAAGTTGTGCTTGTAAACAGTTATGGCACACATTGTACAAGAATGGGTGGAATGATTTCAATAAGTAGTACAAAAACCAAACCTTCTATCAAAGATTCAACTATCAAAATAATTCAAAAAATATTTAACAGAGAATCTATTAAAATCTTTCCAAATCCTGCTACAAAAAACGACATCATACATATCACAATTAAAGATGCAGGTGAATATGCTTTACATTTTTTTGATACACAATCAAGGCTATTAACTGTAAAAAATATTGTAACAAATACTAATAACCAAACCACAGAATTTCCTTTACCATCAACAGTTTTAAGTGGGAATTACTTTATTAGAATCCTTAACGAAAAAACAAAAAAACAAGTAACAGAAAAAATCATTGTTCAATAATTATTCACATAAAAAATAAAAATTATGAAATCAATTAAATCAATGCTTGGCATACTTGCCATTAGCTTATGTTGTTTTGCAACAAACAAAACTGAAAGAACTATTACAGGAAAAGTAACAGATGAAAAAGGGGCAGCTGTTGCAGGTGCCACAGTGAAATTATGCAACAGTAAAAAAGGTGTTTCTAGTAATTCACAAGGTGTTTATTCAATTACTGTAAACGAGAAAGTAACTTGTTTAACTTTCTCTGCTGTTGGGCTTCAAAGCCAAAAAGTTGCCATTAAAGAATCCAATACTATTGATGTAAAAATGATATTTTCAAATGCTGATTTAGATGAAGTTATTATTCAAACTGCTTATGGCACAGTAAAGAAAACAGCATATACAGGTTCTCAAGGAACTGTTGTTGCCAAAGCTTTTGCTGGTCAAATTTATGGTTTGTCTGTTACAAATGGTGGCGGCACTCCTGGTTCTAATACTACTATCAGAATAAGAGGTATTGGTTCACTTTCCAATTCTAATACTAGTCAATGGAATAAAGAAAAAGATGTTCAAGATGAAGAAGAACCTAACAGGGAAGGTTATGATAAAATAACTGAGAATGGTTTTTTAAGTACTAAACAAAATCCGCTTTCAACATTTTCTATTGATGTAGATGCTGCTTCTTACAGTAATGTTCGTAGAATATTAAATGCTGGAAGTTTGCCACCTGCAGGTGCAGTTAGAATTGAAGAAATGATTAACTATTTTAAATATGATTATCCTCAACCAACCAATAATCTTCCTTTTACTATTAATACAGAACAAAGTATTTGCCCTTGGAATAATCAACATCAATTAGTACTTGTTGGCTTGCAAGGCAAAAAGATTGATGAAGAGAAACTACCTCCTGCATCATTAACATTTTTAATTGATGTTAGTGGTAGTATGGATTCTCAAGATAAACTTCCTTTAGTTAAATCGTCATTGTTAATGCTCGTTGATAAACTTAGAGAGCAAGATAAAGTTGCTATTGTTGTATATGCTGGTAATGCTGGTTTAGTGCTACCATCAACATCAAATAAAGAAAAGATAAAAGCTGCTATAGAAAACTTAGAAGCTGGAGGCTCAACTGCTGGAGGGCAAGGTATTAAACTAGCATATAAAACAGCAAAATCAAGCTTTTTAAAAGAAGGAAATAATAGAGTAATACTTTGTACAGATGGAGATTTCAATGTTGGCACAAGCAGTGATGATGAACTTGAAAGATTAATTGAAGAAGAAAGAAAATCTAATGTATTTCTTACTGTGCTTGGCTTTGGAATGGGCAATTATCAAGATGCAAAAATGCAGAAATTAGCAGATAAAGGCAATGGTAATCACGCTTACATTGATGGCATTAATGAAGCCAAGAAAGTTTTTTTGAACGAGTTTGGAGGAACATTATTTACGGTTGCAAAAGATGTCAAATTTCAAATTGAATTCAATCCAAAGCAAGTGAAAGAATACAGATTAATTGGATATGAAAATAGAATGCTTGCAAAAGAAGATTTTAATAATGATAAGAAAGATGCTGGGGAATTAGGTAGTGGGCATACAGTTACTGCATTGTATGAAATTGTACCATTTGGAAGCAAAGAAGATTTGGCTACAAAAGTTGATAAACTGCGTTATCAAGATGAAACAACCATAGTTACAAATGACAAAAAATCACCAGAAATGATGTCATTAAAACTACGTTACAAAAACCCAGATGATAGCACAAGTAAATTAATTGAAAGAGTTGTTATTAAACAATTAACTCTAATTGAACAAGCAAGTGAAAACTTAAGATTTGCTGCTGCTGTTGCAGAGTTTGGAATGTTATTAAGAAAATCTGAGTACAAGAAAAACTCAAGTTATGAAAATGTAAAACAACTTGCTAAAAATGCTTTAGGCAAAGATGTTGAAGGTTATAGAAAAGAGTTTTTATCATTACTTGATAAAACAATGTTGCTTGATAAAACTGCAAGAAAGTAAGACTGATGAGCTATTATTTTTGCCACGAATACACAAATATTAATTTGTGTATTCGTGGCATTTTTAATTTTTAATCAAACAATTCAATCTGATTTGTATTGTCTTTTGTAGTTTCTTCCCAATGCATACTAACAGATTTGCTAAAGTTTAAAAGCTTTGCTCCTATTGCTTTCCAGCCCATTACTTCTACAATTTTTGCAAGTTTTAGTTTGCCTTTTCTTTGATCTGCACCACGTCCTTCTTGCACACCAAGCAATGGTTCATCAACAGTTGTAGCAACTTCTATATAGTTTTCTTTGCCCTCTTTTATACAAACATATTTTGTTTTAAGTGTGGTAGTTTCAATTTTAAAACGCTTTACGGTATATTGATTTTTATCAATATCGTGATATACAATAGTTACAATTTTTTCAGGATCAAATCTTTCTATTAGTTTGATATTATCTGCATCGAAACGTTGGGTTAATTCAGTATCAGTAATTTCATAATTGCCATCTTTATAAATTACAAGTAGCTTATCATCTCCTCCAAAGCCTCCTAAATACCTGCCCTTTTCATCCAAATTTATTCTACCAAATTGTTCATCAAACCAAATTTTTCTACCAGCCAAAGTACTTCTTCCCTTCTCTTTTAATCGCACAGATTTTATTGGATACTTTGTTGCAATATTTCCTTGGCTGCTTCTTCCTTTTATTTCTAATTCTTCAAAATAAAAATCAAGTTCTTTAATTCTTGCACTACAATTTGGGCTTAAAATAATTTTCAATACTTCTGCTTCACCATTTGGATTTGCAGTAAAATAATGCACTTTACTTTTATCGCTACCTTTTGTTAAATCGTATTCTTTATCACGCGTAATGCCTGTTACATTAAATCTCTTTGCATAGCTAACACCACTTGCACCATCAAGATATACCATATTATAAGTAGTGCGTTCGTCATTCTTTTTAAAGATTGCTGCGTATAAAATATCTTTTCCAATGAACGCCTTATCTCCTACTTTAACTACTTTTAGCATTCCTCTTTTTGTAAAACAAATAATGTCATCTATATCGCTACAATCAAATAAAAATTCATCTTTTTTCATTGCTGTTCCCACAAAACCCTCTTCCCTATTGATGTATAGCTTTGTGTTAGCAATGGCTACTTGTTGAATTTTGATGGTATCAAATAATTTAATTTCAGTTTTTCTTTCACGTCCTTTACCATATTTTTTCAGCAACATTTCAAAATAAGCAATGGCAAATTCTGTTAAATGTTCAAGGTCGTAATTCACTTGCTTAATCTCATCTTCTATAGATTTTATTTGATTATTGAGTTCATCAATATCTAATTTATAAATTCTACGAACAGGTTTTTCAGTCAATTTTAAAACATCTTCTCTGGTAACTTGTCGCTTTAATATTTTTTGAAAAGGAACAAAATCTTTTTCAATAGCAGCAATTACTTTATCCCAGGTCTCGTGTTTCTTTTCAAGTTGTTTATAAATCTGTTCTTCAAAAAATATTTTTTCTAAAGAAGTGTAATGCCATTTATCTTCCAATTCACGCAACTTAATTTCAAGCTCACGTTTTAGTAGTTCTTTAGCGTTATCAACAGACGAACGAAGTAAATCTGATGCAGTACCAAATTTTGGTTTTTGGTTTTCAATAATACAAGCATTTGGTGAAATACTAACTTCACAATCTGTAAAAGCATACAAAGCATCAATGGTAATATCTGGCGAAATTCCAGCAGCCAATTCTATCAATACTTCAACATTTTTACCAGTAAATTCTGTTACTTTTTTTATCTTTATTTTACCAACATCATTCGCTTTTGTAATGCTTTCACAAAGCTGTGAAACCGTTACGCCAAAAGGAACATCACGAATTACCAAACTCTTTTTATCAAACTCTTCAATAAAGCAACGAACCTTAACTTTTCCACCTCTATGTCCATCATTATAGTTGGTAACATCAATCATTCCACCCACCTGAAAATCGGGGAATAATTCAAATTTTTTACCCTTTAAATATTTGATGGAAGCATCAATAACTTCACAAAAATTATGAGGAAGAATTTTAGTAGAAAGCCCAACAGCAATACCTTCTGCACCCTGTGCAAGTAGCATTGGAAACTTCATTGGTAGCGTTACAGGTTCATTTTTTCTACCATCATAACTTAATTGCCAATTGGTTGTTTTAGCATTGAAAGCCACGTCCAGAGCGAATTTGCTTAAACGTGCTTCAATATATCTTGGGGCAGCTGCATCGTCACCAGTTCTTATATCGCCCCAGTTTCCTTGTGTTTCAACTAGTAAATCTTTTTGCCCCATATTCACCAAAGCATCGCCAATACTAGCATCTCCGTGTGGGTGATACTGCATTGCCTGACCAATAATATTGGCAACTTTATTAAAACGCCCATCATCCATTTCTTTCATTGCGTGCAAAATTCTGCGTTGTACAGGCTTTAACCCATCTTCAATAGCTGGCACAGCACGTTCCAGAATTACATAAGATGCATATTCTAAAAACCAATTTTTATATTGGTCTTTAACGCCAAGCTGGCTGGTATTTTCTTCTAAATTGTTTTCTAAATTTTC
>JANYEB010000254.1 GCA_025363355.1 Chitinophagaceae bacterium
CTTGACCAGGCACTATACCGAGAATTGGAAGCGTTCTCTAAGTTTGGTGGTGATTTAGATGCTGCTACTAAAAACGTAATTGATAAAGGTGCAAGAAATGTGGAGATTTTGAAACAAGGACAATATTCTCCAATGAGCGTAGAAAAACAAGTAGCCATTATTTACTTGGGTACACAAGGTTTATTGAAAGAAGTTGCAGTGAAGAAAGTAAAAGCTTTTGAAGAACATTTCTTAACTGAAATGGTTAATAAACATTCTGATATTTTAGCTGAATTTAAGAAAGGCAAACTAGAAGATGCAAGCTTGAAAACAATGGTAACTATGGCTAAAGAATTAATGGAAGGATATAAATACTATTCGATATTAAATATTTCAAATGAGGCTGTCTTAAAATAAAATTTTAAGGCAGCCTCTTTTTTTATGGTAGTTTATACATTCAGTTATTTTTATTTGCTATAATAGCTTTTATGGATGGTTATGTTTTCAAAACGACTTTTTTGCAGCTTTTATGCTGCAATTTTTGTTTTTATTGCTGCTTTTTTGCGTAAGTTTTGGCTTAGGCATAATAGCCCTATTTCTACGGTTACTTTGTTTGTTCCTCGTAGCATAAATCTTTTAAAGTGATGGTTGTTTTTGATGTTGCCCCAAACGGGTTCTGTATCCCAACATCGCTTCTTTCTGTGTTCGATGCCCTCAGTTGATTGCAGGTTTTCTTTGGCTTGTTGTTTATGCTTGTTAAGATTGTAATTGATGCTGATAATTCTATTACCTTTTGATTTGTGGCAAGACCCATTTAGTGGGCAGCTACTGCAATTTTTTGCTTGGTAGTTGGTAATGGTTTGCTTAAAGCCTGTGCTGGTTGTTTGGGTATGTGTACCTATGTTCAACATCTTTTGACCCATTGGGCATACATAGTAATCTTCCTCTTTGTTGTAAAACAATTTGTCTGCTGTAAATGGTTTTTTGCTTTGTATTGTTTCGTTTTGCTCTCTATCAAAATGGCTGTACTTCACATAAGCTATGATGTTGTTTTGTGCTAAGTAGTCATAGTTTTCTTCACTGCCATAGCCTGCATCTGCAGTAGCCACTTGTGGTGCTGTGTTATAGCTTTCTTTATAATCTTCTATATGCTCTATTAAGGTATTGGTATCTGTGGTGTTTTGATGTACGGTATAGTTGACAACAAACTGATTGTTGGTAGATGCCTGCACATTGTAAGCTGGTTTAAGTTGTCCATTTTTCATATGGTCTTCTTTCATCCTCATAAACGTAGCATCAGGGTCTGTTCTGCTATAACTGCTTCTGTTATCTCCTATAATCGCTTCTTGTTGTTCGTATTTATCTAAATTGTTTTCATAGTTTTTTTTTACATAATGCAGCTTTTGCTTAAAGGTTTTGGATACTGGTTTATCCTTAATGGCTGCATCTATTTTGGCTACTACTGCTTTTACTTTTTCTTTATCAATGGCTGTAAAGTCGGTGGGCGTGGTATCTTGTAGCTCTTTATCTGCAATGCTTTGGGCATAGTGCCACATTGTTTCTAATTGCTTTGCCATCTTCTCTTTATGAGTCTTAATGGCATTACCCCATACAAAACTGTATCTATTGGCATTGGCTTCTATTTTAGTACCATCGGTATAAATTTCTTTAATGCTTAATAAGCCTTCGGCTGATAGTAACGCCACTACTTGGGTAAAAATGGCTTTTAAAGGTTCTTGTAGTTTTACACTTCTAAAGGTATTGATGGTGTTGTGGTCTGGTGTATTCATTGCTGCTAACCACATAAAACGAATATCGCTTTTACAAGCATCCTCTAACTTGCGACTACTATATACATTATTCATATACCCATACACCACAACTTTTAATAGCATCAAGGGATGATAACTACTGCAACCACCACCTGTGTAGGCTGATAACAAGGGTTGTAAATTGATTTGATTGATGACTTCATTCACCACTCGTACAGGATGATTAGTAGCAATCAATTCTTCTAAACTGGGTGGTAGTAATAGGGGTTGATTTTGTAAATAGCTCTTAAAAACAGGGGCTACATCTTTTTTGTGCTGCATATCAATTAAAGTGATGATGCAAAAATCGTACAAGTATTGACTGATTTAAAATATCTGAATAAAAAAAAAGGCTGCCCTTTTAAGACAGCCTCTTTTTTATTGTTCTTAACTATTAAAGTGTTTTTATTAGTACGATATTGCAGTTGAATTACTAATCATACTTTTTGTAATTTCAACAGTTTGAGCTATGTACAAATCGCTCTTTATTGCTTTTAACCAAGCTTGGTAACGCTCTCCTTTTGGTTTATCAGTATTATTATAAAACTTATCGTAATCATCTTTTAAAAC
>JANYEB010000257.1 GCA_025363355.1 Chitinophagaceae bacterium
TTTTTAAAACATTTATTAGACCCTTTTATATTAAATAGTTTGATACACCAAATAATCGCCACTTAATAATTCAAATGTTTCTATACGACCAAACTCATAATGAAGCCCGGAGAATACGCTTTTGAAATTGCCTTTTAGCCACTCATTCTCTATATAAAGTTTAACCCTATCTTGCTTAGATAAGTTTAAAATCACCAACACAACATCGGTTCCTTTTCTTCTAAAAAAAGCAAAAACGTTTTCGTTGCTTGATGGAAGAATAAATGTTTCTCCATTGGTTATAGCTTCAGATTTATGAAGCATAGCTAGTGAAGTATAAAAACTTTCTAGCTGCAAAGGATTGTTCCACTCTATAATATCTTTATCAAAAAACGCTAGCCTTTTTTTACTAGGACTTTCTTGCCCATTATAAATTAATGGCATTCCTTTCCAGGTGAAAGTAAATACAGCTAAGGCTTTGGCGAAGTTGCCATACTTTTCATATTCACTGCCATTCCAACTATTTTCATCGTGGTTTGATGTAAAGAAGAGTTTGTAAGAATCTTTGGGATAACCTGTGTATGAATGTAAAACATTGTTTACATCGTTCAAACTTCTTTCGCCTTTTATAAACTTTTCTGTTTCGTGCATCCAACTCCAAGCATAAGAAACGTCAAATACATTGTGGTAGTCTACTACCTCACATTCAGCCAACCAAAACAAAGGTTTAATGGCATCGCATTGTACTCTTGCATCTTTCCAAAAATCAAGTGGAACAAGGTGAGCCATATCGCACCTGAAACCATCAATATCACATTCTGTAATCCAGTATTGCATTGATTGAATCATTTCATTTCGCATAGCAACAACATCGTAATTCAAATCAATAACATCTGCCCAACCATTCTCTTCAACAAAAAATCCATTCTCATCTTTCATATACCATTCAGGATGTTCTTTTGTCCAATGATGGTCATATCCTGTATGATTAGCAACCCAATCTATAATTACCTTCAAACCCAATGAATGTGCTTGTTTCACTAGGGCTTTGAAATCTTGTAATGTTCCAAATTCTTTATTGATTTCAGTATAAGAACTGCAAGCATAATAGCTGCCAAGTGTGCCTTGTCTTTCTTGAATACTAATAGGTGTAATGGGCATTAACCAAACAATTTCTACCCCCATATTTTGTAATCTTGGAAGATGTTTTGCAAAAGCATTAAATGTTCCTGCTGCTGTGTATTGACGAATATTTGCTTCGTAAAGAACTGCATCTTTAGCCCATTCAACTGTTGGAAAATGATTTGCCATAATAATAATTTGTCTTGCCCAAAAAGGAAGTTGGTTTTATTTTTTTGCTCTATAATCTACAGAGTCTTTCACCTCTCCACAATCAATCATTTTTTTAGGAATGTATGGGTTTACAACTTCTGAAGTATTGCTTAACCAATCTGCACCTTTATTATTAAAAGCCATTGGACAGTGTTGCAGATATACAACTGCTTGATCGTATTTAACCACTCTAATCAAATCGTACATATCGCTTGTAATCATTTGAAAAGCTCTTCTTTTGTTTTCAATGCCAGCTTCGCCCAATAAACCTTTTACTTCATCGCTTAAGTTTTTTGCATTTACTTGTGCAGTTTCAATTAAAGCAGCTTCGGCTTTTAGTTCTTTTAACTGTAAGCTATCAGCAGCTTGCATTAATGCTTTTGCACTTGCCGCCACTTGAATAGTATCTTCTTTTACAAAACTTTCTTTAAGTGCATAATAACTGTTTAATAATTTACCGAAGCCCTTGTTAAATGATTCGTTGTTTTGGCTTTGAGTTAATGCAGCTTGAGGCACATCCACTGGTTTTGCTTTTTCATCTTTATCACTACAAGCCATCATAAATAACGGAAATAAGCATGGTATTAATTTCTTCATATATTTTAATTTAGAAACAAAAATATGGGTTTAAGTATTGTTGAATAGTGTGTTTACACTGCATTTTTTACATAAGCTCCAATTATTTCATTGCCCGAAATTTCAACTTCTACAAAATCACTCAAGGTTGTGGCTAATGACAAGCCAACATAGTTTGGTTTAATTGGAAACTGTTTATACATTCTATCAACCAAAACTAATATCTCAATTTTTAAAGGCATTGATTGTAGTAGAGGTTTTAATGTGTACAAGAGTGTTTTGCCACTATTACAAACATCATCAACTATTAAAACATTTTTATTGTTGAAGTCTAAGTCTATATTAAATGATATATCAGCAGGCTTAGATTTATTCATTGAAGCACTAATGACTGTTATATTATTCTTTAATAATTTCTTTAGTAAAGTTTCAAGCTGAAGGGCAATTGGCAATCCATTTTCTTTAACACCAATAATTACCAAATCATCAGCATTATTCATAGACTCGGCAACTTCAAAAGCTAGCCTGTTAAGTTTAATTAATATTTGTTCTTTGCTTAATATTTGATTCATACGTTTTATTTAGTAGTGATAAATATTTTTTTTATCCAATTAAAGTCATCAATGCTAAAAGCAAAGAAATGGGTTAATTTAATTTTTTCTTGCCTTGAAAAAATAATGAAACAATACAATGCCTCGCAGCAATAAGCAATTGTGCTAATTAATGCAGCAATTTTAATATTGTATTTTTCTTTTAGTAGAAGACTTAAAAATATCATTACGATTAATGCAAAAATGGCTGCATAGATATTATACTTATTTTGCTTTTTTCCAGAAAAATATGCAGATAACAATGCAGAAAAAGACAAGCAAAAAATGCCTGGCAAAAGAATTAATACAGGATAATACATTGTTGTAAAACTAAAACCAAATACATTTGGGAAAGCCCATTTGCCGAATAAAAAGACAGCGATGAAGAGAATAATATAAAGGATTAAAAAAAGTCTGAAAAGCTTTCCAATACTACTTATCACCAACTCTTTTTGTTCTCCACTAGCCATTTGAGGGAAGATACTGCTTGCTAATATTTGTGGAAGAATTAATAGCATTTGAGACAGTTTGGATGCCTGAATATAGTTTCCTAAATCTCCTGTTTGATGACACCATTCTTTTACAAACCAATAATCAATTCTATAAACAAAAAAGAAAATAAAATTACCAGTTAATCCAATTGCTGAATATTTTAAAAGCTGCTTTAATTGGCTGCGGTTTAATAATGAAAATTTTTGTACTGATTGATTCTTTAAAAAGAATGCTACTGCTAAAGCTAATCCTTGCAAGAAGATAAATAGAAAATAATCGTTGATGATTGCATTTGAAGATGCATTTGTTTGCCAGCCAAAAAAAATCAAACCAATAAAAAAAATATTACTAATACCTAAGATAAGATTTGGAAGAAAAAAGTTGCCTAAACTGTAGAATAAAGCTGTAAAATAGTTCATCAACAATATTCCAACAAGGTAGTAAAAACCAATTTTTGATGAATTTACATCACTTGCTAAAACCTTATTATCAAAGTGATTGAAATATTGAGGTAGTAGCAAAAAACTTAAAACTGCAATAACAACTGTCCAAATAATTGCTACTGAAGCTAGTTGGTTGTGGTGAATTTTTTTGCTGGCAGAAAAGTATGTAAAACTTCCATCCATATTAAAGCTGCCAATTAAAACAAACAAAGAAAAAAGGTTGGCTAAATAGTAAATAATGCCTATCCCATCTGCCTTTAAAAATCTTGAAAGAAAGATATTTAGCAAAAACAAAGAGACGAAGTAAAGACCTCGCCAAAGAACACTTTGTCTAAGTTGCTGATGAAAGATTGCCATTAGCCTCAAAAGTAAAGGTTTCAACCATTAACTTCGCCGCTTTATGAAAGTAAAGTCATTAAAGCAAGACAAAGTAAACATCATCACTTTGGGTTGCAGTAAAAATTTAGTTGATAGCGAAGTGCTAAGTGGTCAGTTGTTAGCAAATGAGATTGCCGTTGTTCACGAAAACAAAAAGCTAGACCACAATATTGTTGTGGTAAATACCTGTGGATTTATTGATAAAGCCAAAGAAGAAAGTGTAAATACCATCTTAGATCAAGTAGCTTTAAAAAAGAAAGGCAAACTTGATAAAGTCTTTGTTACAGGCTGTTTAAGCGAAAGATACAGAGCCGATTTAGCCAAAGAAATTCCTGAAGTTGATGCTTGGTTTGGTACTTTAGAACTACCATTTATTTTGCAAGAGTTTAATGCAGATTATAAAAAGGATTTGCTTGGCGAAAGGCTTTTATCTACTCCAAAACATTATGCTTATTTAAAAATTAGCGAAGGTTGTAACCGTACTTGTAGCTTTTGTGCTATCCCTTTAATGCGTGGAAAGCACGTTAGTAAAACTATAGAAGCAATTGTTGCAGAAGCTGAGGGGCTTGTTGCAAAAGGTGTTAAAGAAGTTATGCTAATTGCACAAGAACTTACTTATTATGGTTTGGATATTTACAAACAAAGAGAACTTCCTAAACTTTTAAATGCTTTAGCAGATATTAAAGGATTGGAATGGATAAGGCTTCACTATGCTTATCCTCATAAATTTCCAATGGATATTTTGGATGCTATGAGAGAAAGAAGCAATATTTGTAATTACCTTGATATTCCTTTACAACACGCTAGCAACAATATGTTGAAGGCGATGAAAAGAAATATTACGCGTGAAGAAATGGATGTGTTGATTGATGATATTAGAGCAGCAGTTCCTGGAATTTGCATTAGAACAACTTTGATTACTGGATTTCCCGGAGAGACTTTAGAGGATGTTGAAGAACTGAAAACATTTTTGCAAAAACATCGTTTTGATAGAGTTGGAATATTTCAATATAGTCACGAAGAAAATACTAGTGCTTATGATTTTGAAGACAATATTCCTGCTGAAGAAAAGGAGAGAAGGGCTCAAGAAATAATGGAAGTGCAACAAGAAATTAGTTTAGAAAGAAATGAAGAAAAAGTGGGAAGAACACTTAAAGTTTTAATCGATAAAAAAGAAGCAGGAAGGTATTTAGGAAGAACAGAGTTTGATAGTGTAGAAGTGGACAATGAAGTAGTGATTAACACTGATAAAAAATTGCAATTAGGAAGTTTTGTGAACGTAAAAATTACCAAAGCTTACGACTATGATTTAGAAGGAGAAATTGTTTAATGTTTATGGTTTATTGTTTTTCGTTAATTAAATGTATAAATAATAAATCATAACAAACAACCATAAACTACAAACGATAAACGAATAAAAATGGACATAAAATTTAACCCAGATAAACAACATACCCTAAGTACAGTTGCCAGCATTAGTGGTACAGGATTGCATACAGGCGTTTTGGTAGATATGAATTTAAAACCAGCCAATCCTGGGTTTGGTTTACAGTTTCAAAGAACTGATTTGCCTGGTCAGCCAATTATAAAGGCAGATTGCGATTTGGTTACAGATACTAGTAGAGGCACAACCTTGCAAGTTGGAGATGCAAAAATTAGCACCGTAGAACACGTTCTTGCAGCACTTGTTGGAATGGGCGTTGATAACTGTTTGATTGAAGTAAATGGACCGGAAATTC
>JANYEB010000019.1 GCA_025363355.1 Chitinophagaceae bacterium
ACAATGAAACCAAAAAACAAAACGTTATGAAAAAAATGTTAATTACAAACACACTAAAAGCTGTGTTAATTCTGCTATTAATTAGCCAGATTGTTGCATGCAAAAATGCTGGTGCAGATGGAGCTGGTGCTTCAGTTGATACATTGGCTATTATAAAAAATTATAATAGTAACCATAAAATGTATCCAATTTTTTTGAAAAAAATGGGAGATTCTTTGCAGCAAAATCTAGCTGATTATCATATATCAAACCCCACACTAGAAGAAGGACTAGAAAATTTGAAGTGGGCAAAAGAGAGTATTGACTCTTTTAGAGCGGAGAATGCAAGAACTAAGAAACTATATGCTTCTCAAGATACGCTTTTGAATGCCTATTTTATTACCATTAATGATATTGACAGCTTAAGAAATGCTTGTCACCAATCTTTATCTGGAATTAGACTTTATTTTGGAAAGAACCTTCGAGATGGTGCTATTGAAGGTCAATATACTCATTTTATTTTTCCGACAACCTATGATCCAAATACTAGAACACATAATGATATGATTGATTATGGTTTTGTTGAACAGATTAAACCTTGTCCGTCTGGTGAATGTTCAACTAGGGATATACTTCAAGTTTTGCCATAATATAATATATTCTAATTACTATTGATGAATGCAAAACAGCGTATTTATATATTATATTATCCTTTTTTTAGCAACAATAGTGGGTTGTTTTGGGTTTCGTAAACTTCCTAAACCTTTCAAATTACTCACTATTGTTCTTACTGTAACTATTGTAACGGAGGCAATTGCTTATTATTTAGAAGAAATATTGAAAGTGTCCAATACACCACCCTACCATTTTTTTCAAATTATAGAATATGTGTTGTTAGCCTTGATTTATAAAAATGAAATAACAAATAAGTATCTAAAAAAAGTTATAGCATATAGTATTATTATCTACCCAGTTGTAATGATTGGTTTTACTTTTTTTATACAGCCATTTAAAATATACCCTAGCTACAGTTTAATGCTTAGCTATTCATCAATAACCATATATGGTTTAGTTTACTTTTATGAGTTTATAAATAGAGAAGAAGATTTTTTTAAGCACCACTTGTTTTGGTTAAACACACTCTATTTTTTATTGTGTTCTGTTTCACTTTGTACATTATCATTGACTAATATTTTTAATTTTTTATCGGAAAATAATTACTCAATTTACATATTGCATTTAACTATTAACTACATATTTTATATCGGCTGCTTTATACTATTGTTTATAGCTACACTAAAAAAGAGGAGGATTATAGATGACTAATGAACTTAAAATATTTTTGCTATTTGCCATTATTACCTTCTTTGCAATTGGTATTTTTATTATTCTTGCCTTTATAAAAATATATGACCGCAAACAAAAATATATACAAGAAAAAAAGCAAGCACAAGACAGGTTTAATCATTTAATACTACAAACTCAAATAGAAATTCAAGAGCAAACACTTAAAATAATTTCGCAAGAAATTCACGATAATATTGGGCAAGTACTTAGCCTTACCAAACTTACCTTAGGGTCTATTGAATCAGCTGATGTTGAAGTTGTAAATAAAATAGGCACAACCAAAATTTTGATTAATAAAGCTATTATTGATTTGAAGGACATTAGCAATAGTTTAAATACTGACTCCATTGAATCAATTGGGTTGCTAAAAGCTGTTGAAAACGAAGTTGAATTAATTAATAAAACAAATTTAAAAGCAGCATTAACTATTAATGGAATTGTAGAAAAACTAGATCCTAAAACAGAATTGATATTATTTAGAATGGTTCAAGAATGTATTAGTAATGCTATCAAACATTCTAAGGCAGAACAAATTGATATACTTGCAAATTATGAGCAAAATTACTTTGAACTCACAATTACAGATAATGGTATTGGCTTTAATACCGAGAAAATAAGTAGTCGAGGGCTAGGGCTAAAAAACATACAAAATAGAATTAAATTCATAGAAGCTAGACTGAGTATTAACAGTAGTTATGCTGGAACAGAAATTAAAATCAGTATTCCAAAAAAATAATAAAATGGCAATTAATTTAGTATTGGTTGATGATCATATTTTACTGAGAAATGGCTTGGCCGATTTGCTTAAAAACAAAGGATATAATATTTTATTTCAAGCATCTAACGGCAAAGAGTTTATAGATAACTTGTTGCCAACACATTTGCCAGATGTGGTGTTGATGGACATTAATATGCCTATTATGGATGGTTTTGAAACTACGCTTTGGCTCACAAAAAACTATCCTAAAATCAAAACAATTGCTTTAAGTATGTATGATGCTGAAACTAATATTATTAAAATGATTCGTAATGGGGCAAGGGGTTATGTATTAAAATATGCCGAAGCTGATGAACTAACAAATGCTATTGATACCATTGCAAAATCGGGTTTTTATTATTCAGATTTGGTGAACTACAAACTAGTAAATTCAATAATATCCAACAATCCTCAAATAGTACCAGAAGAAGTTTTTCTAAGTGAAAAAGAAGTAACATTTCTTAAACATTGTTGCACTGAATTAAATTATAGAGAAATTGCTGAACTAATGTGTGTAAGCCCCAAAACAGCTGAAAATTATAGAGAACAATTATGTACTAAGTTAAATATTCATTCTCGTGTGGGTCTTGCTATGTATGCAGTTAAAAGTGGGTTAGTATAATTGACACGGTGCACTTGTTCATTCATCCTTCATAAATACCACTAATACAAAAAACATATAACAAAACAGCTAGTTCAATTGTTTTATTGTCTAATATTACAATTGCTTATGAAGCTAGTATTAGCATCCATATTTTGTTTTCAATTAACATTTGCTTTTGCACAAAAGCACAGTATTACACCTATATCGAAAAGAATTACTAAGCTTCCATTTACAATGCTTACTGGTGGTACCATCATTATTAAAGCCCAGCTTGATAGTTTTGAAGACACATTGAACTTTGTTTTAGATACAGGTAGTGGCGGTATTTCTCTTGATTCTGTAACTACCGATTATTTGCAATTGCCAAGGGTTAAAACAGATAGAAGTATTCGTGGAATTGCAGGAATGAGAACAGTTGACTTTGTTTACAAACGTTCTTTGAAACTAGTAGGATTAACTGTTGATAGCTTAGATTTTCACATTAATAATTATGATATTTTAACTAGTGCTTATGGTGTTAAAATAGATGGTGTAATTGGCTACAGTTTCTTTCGCAGATTTATTGTTAAGATGAACTATGATGATTATACAATTGAAATTTACAAACCTGGAACAATAAAGTATCCTGCTGGTGGGTATATGTTGCATCCTGATTTTAATATGCTTCCTGTTGTTGCTGCAACTATTATTGATAATACCACTTCTAAAGAGAATTTTATTTTTGATACTGGTGCTGGCTTAAATATGTTGCTGAGTGATGAGTATGTTAGTGACAGTAGTATCATCAATAAAAAAAGAAAACAATTTTCAACACAAGCTGAAGGACTGGGAGGAAAAAAAATGATGAATGCTACAGTAATAAAAAAAGTTGCTTTGGGTCCTTATAAGTTTAGATGGGTGCCTGTTTATATTTTTAAAGATGAATTTAATGTAACAAGTTACCCCAAAATGGGAGGTGTAATTGGTAATGATATTTTACGCAGATTTAATTTGATTATTAATTATCCCGATAAAAAAATTCATATCAAACCCAACAGTCATTTCTTCGATGATTTTGATTATTCTTATACAGGTTTAGGTCTTTACCAAATTGATGGATTGATAAGAATTGAAGATGTAGTTGTTGGTAGCCCAGCAGATAAAGCTGGCTTTAAACCAGATGATATTATTTTTTCGGTTGATAATAATTTTACACTCAATATGCAAGTTTATAAACAGCTGATGCAAAACGCAGGAAGTGCTGTTAAAATAATTGTTAAAAGAGGAGATGAATTTGTTACGCTGAATTTAGATATTCAACATCTAATGCACTAGTTTGAGGCTTCTATTAGCTTTACTTCTGCAATGGAGCTAAAAGAATATAGCCTTCCTGTTTTTATTTCTAAACACTCATATCGTTTTCTTCTTTTCATTCCTTTTTTAAAAATTCTGCCTTTTTCTGTTTCAAATAAACTGCCTGTTGCCACATCTTCCACAATAGCAAATCCTTCTTTCTTTACAATATTATAATTTCTTAAAACTTTAAGCAAGTCAGTTTCGCCATTTGCAGTTGCAGCAGGGTTATGAATGGTTTTATATAAAGCATTGCTAATATCAGCAGGGAAAATATTTTTCTGTAAAAAATCGGCTAATAAACTTCCATAAAAATGTTTCCATTCTTTTCCGTGAGGTTCAACTTTATTAGCAAACTTTTCAAATGTTAAAAGATGTGCTAATTCGTGAAGCAGGGTGATAAGAAATTCGTATTTGTTTAGATTTCCATTAATGCTAATACGATGATTTTTGCCGATGGCAGAATGTCTGTAATCTCCTAAAACAGACTGCCTTTTTTTAGTTACAGTTAAATGAACTTTATAATGATTAATATAGTTTACAGTGTCTTCAAAGCTGCCATCAGGTAAGTATGCAGCTAAAGCCTGCATTGGATGCTCAGTTTTTGCCATTGCCATTTTTTAATTTCGATGCAATTTTTACTTCCAAAAAAGTATAAATAAGATATAACCCCATTCCACAAAAAATGCCATAAGCATTTCGTTTTGCACCAGCAATATAAACATAGATAACAACAGAAAAAGCTACTACCATTAGTTTTATTAAAGAGGCTAACATCATACTTCTAACAATGGCATTTGGATTTTCTTTTTCGCTTGCTTTTTTGTGCAATGCAATGCTTATGCTACTTACAAAAAATAAAATAAAATTTGCTGCTTTTACAACATCGGCATTTATCTGTAATTTTTCCAATTGTTGTTTAAGTAATATTGCTACACAATTTACAATAATAAATACAAAAAACAAAGGCATTAAAGTTTTGCTAAGAGAGTTGTTGGGTTTCATGATTTATTTCTTTGACGATGCGTCTTTAATAACTTTAATAAGGGTTACTGTTATAACTGCTAGTGGTAGTAAAATTGAAAATAATGGAAATTTGAGACCTATTTTTTTATCTAACCAACCTGCAATTAAAACAGATAAAACTAAACCAACAGTTAATTGGGTGGCAAAACTTATATATTTATAGTTGTTGTTGGGTTTCATTATACATCACTAATTTCTTCGTCTCCTTCTGTGTCTGCTTTCTTTTTTATCAGAGCTATCATCTTTGGAATTATTCAACTTTTTAGATTCTGTTTCCAAAACATTAATAGCTGTTGAATCTAAAACCATTGTTCCATTTCCTAAAAAAGCTTTTCTAATGCCATCGAAATATTGCTCTTTAAACTTAATAGCTTGTTCTAACGAATCGGTTCTTGTTTTAAGTAATTGAAGTTGTGTTAGACTTTTCTTGTTACCATAACCTGGGATGTAGTATTTTAGGGGCGTAAAAACAAGTAAACATATAGTTAAACCCACCAATAAAACAAAAGTTGTACTTAAAGCTACGTAAACACTTATTCTACTTAGTTTAAAAGTTATAACCTCTTCAAAAGTGTCGTCATTCATCACAACTAATCGATACTTATTTTGAAGTCGCTTTATTGTTGTATTTTCTGTTAGATTTGCCATCTGTTCAAACAAAATTAAAGGTAATCTACCTTTCACTAAAAACTTTGATTATTTAAAAATATTTCTACTTTTAATTTTTAGTTTTATTTACACATTAGTATGAAATTATCTTTTGCAAAAAACATAATGGTATTGGCTTGTTTTTTTATTGTAAAAACGGCTTGTGGCCAACCCAACACAACAATTGATCTGGAAAAACAAAAGCCAGATAAATACAAAGAAAAATTGTTGAAGTCTGAGAAGACCGAAGAAAAAAAGATTGGTGCTGTAAAACACTTTTTCACCAATACTGTTACTCACTATAACTATTACTATAATGCCAACATTAAGATTACAGAAATCTTAGAGAAAGCGAAAGAAAGTTATGTTGATGATTATTCTAAGTTGTTGGCGTTTTATAATTACACCTTAACATCAACTGCTGCAGATAAAAATATTGATTCTGTAATCTATAAATGTAATGCAGGAATTCTATTACACGATTTAAGAAGTGATTGGGTAGATGATTTGTATATGATGCTTGGTAAAGCTTATATGTATAGAAAAGACTTTGATTCGGCTTACTACGTTTTTCAATACCTCAACTACATTTATGCACCAAAAGATGATGGTTATGATATTCCAATTGGAAGCAATGCCAGCAATACAGATGGTGTATTTACGGTTTCAACAGATGAAAAGAAAAGACCCTTCATTCAAAAACTAATGCTTCGTAAACCCATTGAAAGAAATGGTGCGTTCATTTGGATTATTAGAAATTATCTTGAAGCAAAAAAACTAGGTGAAGCATCTGGCTTGATTTCTATTTTAAGAAACGATCCTTATTATCCTAAAAGATTACAAACAGATTTGAATGAGATGACAGCCTATTATCATTATTTGCAAAAACAATATGATAGTTCTGCTGTTTATTTAGAGAAGAGCTTAGGCAATGCTACAAACCGAGTAGAAAAAAGTCGTTGGGAATTTTTATGTGGTCAAATGTATCAACTTGGAGGTTTGTATGACGAGGCAAATAGAATGTTTGAAAAAGCAATTAAGCATTCTGCTGATCCTTTAGTTGATGTGTATGCTCATTTGAATATGATTGGACAAGTTGTTGCTAGTAACAACAAAAAAAATCCAGCACCAACTGGCGATATAGATGCATTGGATAAACTTGCAAAAAAAGAACGATATGCCAACTACAGAGACATTATTTACTATGCTGCAGCAAAAGTTAGTTTGCAACAAAACAATAAAAAAATTGCAGCAGATTATTTTCTTAAAAGTGCTACAAGTTCTGTAGATAATCCAACTCAGAAAAGTAAAAGTTATCTTGCACTTGCAGATTTGAAATATGATTTTAAACAATACAAACCATCATATAGTTATTATGATAGTGTTGATGTAAAAAGAATAGATTCTGTTGATGTGGCAAGAGTTGTTGCTAGAAAACCAGCACTAAAAATTGTGTCAAAAAATATAGATGCAGTCCATCTTCAAGATAGTTTGCAAGAACTTGCAAAATTGCCTGCAAAAGAATTGAATGCTGTGCTTAGAAAAATTTACAGGCAATACAAAAAGGATAAAGGAGCAGCTGATGATGGTAATAGTTTTGACTTTGGTAGCGACAATCCAGCTATTGCAAATAACACTACTACATTTTCAACTACTGATGCAAAGCCAGGTGAATTTTATTTTGCAAATGAGTCTGTAAAATTACAAGGCACTAAGGACTTTAAATCTCGTTGGGGTAATAGACCCAATGTAGATAATTGGAACAGAGCAGCTGTTGCAGCAGGAAAAGTAGAAGTAGATAAAAAAGCTAGTGCTGCTTTATCTGAAGCAGAAACAAATTTATCTGGCAAACAATTGAATGCAAGAAAAGGGAAAAGTGGAAATTCGAAAGAACAAGATATGAATGATCTAAGTTCAATGTCACTTGGTAGTCCAGATGTTGCAGTTGATGCTGCTGAAACAAAAAAAGCAAGCAACAAAAAAGGTGATGATAAAACAGATGATAAAGCTGCTGAGATTACTGCTGAATCCTTGTATGCAGCAATTCCTTTAACCGAAGAAAAAATGCAATCATCAAATAATATTATCATCGAATCTCTATTTCAAAATGGAGAAACATTCAGCGTAAAACTTGATGATTATCCATCTGCTATTGCAGCTTATGAAGAATTGTTGAGAAGATTCCCAAAAAATAAACATACAGAGCAAGCTTTATTCAATCTTTCATATTGCTATAAAAAAGCAAATAGAACAGATAAAGAAAAAGCAACCCAACAAAAACTTGATTTAGATTTCAACAATGGCAAACTTGCTGGCATCATAAAAAACAAAACAGCAAACTCAGAAAAAGATTCTGCAAATCAACGGTACACCGATGTTTATTATATGTTTTTAGAAGGCAAATATGATGATGCAAAAGTTGCTAAAGAACAAGCTGATATTATCTATAATAAAAAATATTGGAATCCACAATTGTCATTTATAGAATCTGTTTATTACATCAAGCAAAGAGAAGATAGCATTGCAATTAATCGTTTAAGTTTGATTGTTAGTGGTAATGCAGAACCACAATTACAAGAGAAAGCGAAACGAATGATTGATATTTTAAAACATAGAAAACAAATTGAAGAATATCTGTCGAATCTTGATAGCAATGGTCATTATGATAGTGCATTAGCAAAGATGAATTTATTGATGAAAGATTCTATTGCTAAAGCTAAATTGCAATTGGAGAAAGAACGTCAGAATGTTTTGAAAATAGATTCTTCTTTAATAGGAAAACCTTTCTCCAATAATCCTAATGAACCACATTTTGCTGTATTGTTATTAGATAATGTTGATGATGTATTTATCAATGAAACTGTAACTACTTTTAATAAATACAACAAAGAGCAGTTAGGTAATAGTGTATTAACTGTAAAATCTTTAAAGCTAAATCAGCAGTATAATTTAATATTGATAGGTCCATTAAGCAATGCTCCAAATGGTATCTCTTATATTGATGATGTAAAACCTCAAACTGCTAAAATATTACCTTGGTTGCCTACTTTTAAATACACTTATAGTTTAATTGGTTTAAGTAATTTAGAGATTTTGAAAGCCAACAATAATATGGATAAGTATATCAAATTTTTGAAAACAACTTTTCCAAATAAGTTTTAGAATTACTCACCACTGAGGTACAGAGAACATAGCGTTTCAAACTTCTTAACTCCGTGCCTCTGTGGAAAAAAAATATATAATGTCAAGACTAGTTAAAATATTTTGGAAATTATTTTTTGGAAGCTTGGGTGCTTTCATACTTTTTTTATTGCTGTGCAATTGGGGCGTTTTTGGTAAAATGCCTTCGATTGATGATATACAAAATCCAACAGCATCATTGTCATCTCAGGTATATGCACAAGATGGTAGTTTAATGGGGCAGTTTTTTTTGGAAGATAGAACCAACGTGGATTATAAAGACATTAGCCCTAATATTGTTAAAGCATTAATTGCAACAGAGGATGAACGTTTTTATAAACACAGTGGCATTGATTTAAGAGCAATTGGTCGTGCTGTTCGTGGTTTAGGAAGAGATGGTGGAGCAAGTACTATTACTATGCAAACTGCAAAGAATTTGTTCACAGAAAACTGGGCAACAAGAAATTTTTTGCTTCGTGGTATTCAAAAATTTAAAGAGTCTATAATAGCTGTTAAACTAGAAAAGAATTTTACAAAAGATGAAATTGTTGCGTTGTATTTAAACAGTGTAGAATATAGTGATCACGTTTATGGAATTAGAAATGCTGCAAAAACGTTTTTTCAAAAAGAGCCTGATAGAATTAATGTAGAAGAAGCTGCAATGCTTGTAGGAATGGTAAATGCACCATCACTTTATAATCCACGACGTAATCCTAAAAATGCATTTGATAGAAGAAATATTGTGTTAGATCAAATGAAACGCAATAGCTATTTGCAAGAGAAACAAAGTGATTCTCTCAAGCAAATTCCTATTGATATGAGTCACTATAAAAAGTTGGATGAAACCAATGGATTAGGTCCATACTTTAGAATGGTGCTTGGAGAAGAATTGAAAAAATGGTGTGATGATCATAAAAAAATAAATGGCGATAAATACAATTTATATCAAGATGGATTAAAGATTTACACCACCATAAATCCTCGTATGCAGTTGTATGCAGAAGAGGCTGTGGCAAAGCATATGAGTTATATGCAAAAGCTATTGAATCAACAACAAAACATAAAAGACAAATCTGTTTGGAGTGGATATGAAAATGTAATTGAAGCTGCTATTAAACATAGTGATCGTTGGGCTGCTGCAAAAAGAGAAGGTTTAAGTGATTCTGAAACTAGAAAAACTTTTAATGTTAAAGTACCAATGAAAATTTTTGCTTGGAATGGTAAAAGAGAAAAAGATACTTTAATGACTCCTTATGATTCTGTAATGTATTGTAAGCAAATGTTACAAGCTGCATTTATGGCAATGGATCCAATTAGTGGAGAAGTAAGAGCTTGGGTTGGTGGCATTGATTTTAAAACATTCAAATACGATCACGTAAACTACAACACAAAACGTCAAGTTGGTAGTACAATGAAGCCATTGTTGTATAGCCTTGCAATTGAACAAGGAGGCTTAACACCCAATAGTATTGTGCAAGATGTGCAACAACATTTTGGAGCTTATGGTAATGTTCCTGCAACCTCAAAAAGTTGTAGTGGTGGCTCTATTACAATGGCAGAAGCATTGGCAAAATCAAAAAACTGTGCAACAGCATACATTTTAAAACAACTTGATAATACAGGAAATAATTCAGCAAAAATGTTTGTCGATTTCTTGAATAATAAATGTGGGCTTAAAACTAAAATAAATCCTAATCCTTCAATTGCTTTAGGTGCATGTGAAATTTCTTTGTTTGAAATGATGCAGGCTTATAGTATGTTACCAGGCAGAGGATTTAATGTGAAGCCAATTTTTATTACAAGAATTGAAGATAGAAATGGCAATACACTTGAAGCTTTTACGCCAATGCGTAGAGAAGTAATTAGCGATTTAACAAGCTATCACGTTATTAATATGATGAAAGGAGTTGTTGATTATGGAACAGCAAAAAATTTAAAATTAAGTTATAATATTAGTGGAGATGTTGCAGGCAAAACAGGAACTACTAATGAAAATACAGATGCTTGGTTTATGGGATACACGCCACAACTTTTAGCAGGTTCTTGGGTTGGGTGTGATGATCAGTTTATACACTTTAACAAAGATAATTATGATGGGCAAGGTGCAAGAGCTGCAATGCCTATATGGGCGTATTTTTATGAGAAAGTAAGTCACGATCCTAACATTATTGGTATAGATCCAACCACCACATTTGCAAAACCAGAAATTGCAAGAGATAATGTTGGATATGATGGTGTGATGGGTATTCAACCAACCTTAGGTGCAGCTTTAGAAGATGCTGGTAATGGAACTGCACAAGATTATGGTGTGCCAAATAAGTTCAATGATAATGAAGATATAAAGCCAGAAAGCGACTTTGATTTAAACAAATCAAAAGAAGCAAAACCAGATGATGCAAGCCCTTATGGAGATGATAAACCTGCTGCTCCAATGCAAAAACCCAAGGACGAAAAAAAGAGTTTGGATTTATTAAAAAGCCCTGCAGATAAACCACAGAAACCAAAAGCTGTGATGCCTCCAAAAGGAAGATAAAATATTAGCAACAGAATTTCATAAACCCTAAAACTAACTTATGTTTAAAAAACCTTTTTCATTTGAAGGAAGAATTAGAAGACTAGAATATGGACTCTCATATTTGATTTTTGTTGGTAGTATTGTTCTTTTTGCAACACTTGCAGATTTTTTAAATGAATCTCCTTTTCTAGCCTTAGGCGTTATTCTAATGATTTGGTTTATATTGGCACAAGTTGTTAAAAGATGTCACGATAGAGGTAATAGTGGTTGGTATATGTTAATTCCTTTTTACAGAGTTATTTTATTGTTTATGGAGAGTGATTATGGTCCAAATAAATATGGTCCAAATCCAAAAGGAGAAGGCAATTTTGATGAAGTAAATGAGATTGGAAGTCACTTGGTAGATTAAGCTGTTACTACAATGTAACATAATATTCAAAATAGCTTACCACGCCATATTATATTTGTCTCTTTAATTAACACAGCGTTCTACAATCAAATGCAAGTATTTACTAATTATTTCTCAGACTTTACACCTACACAAACCCAGCAATTTGAAATGCTGTTGCCTTTATATAAAGAATGGAACGAAAAAATTAATGTTGTTTCAAGAAAAGATATTGATGAATTGTATTTACATCACGTGTTACATTCTTTGTCTATTGCAGCTTATGCTAAATTTTCAAAAGTTACCAAAGTAATTGATATTGGCTGTGGTGGTGGTTTTCCAGGAATTCCGTTGGCAATTTTTTATCCCGAAACTGAGTTTCATTTGGTTGATAGCATTGGCAAAAAATTGAAAGTAGTAAATGAGATTTGTGCTGCTGCCAACATTAAAAATATTACTACACAACATACAAGAGCAGAGGAGATTAAAAACAGAAAATTTGATTTTGCTATCAGCAGAGCAGTTGCTCCTTTAAAAGATTTATGGCATTGGGGTAAACCCTTGTTAAACGCTGGGCTTAAAACAAATGTGCCTAATGGATTAATTTGTTTAAAAGGTGGCGATTTACACCAAGAAATATCAGAAAGCAACACAAGACCAAAAATGTTGAGTGTGTATGATATTTTTGATCAAGAATATTTTAAAGAAAAATATATGCTGCACGTTACAAGATAGGTTATACAGTTGTTGAAAATATTTGTTGCAAATTATCTTGTTACCCACAATGATTTTAATAAACTAACGTTGCTGCTATTTTTGGCAAGATGAAAAGATATGAAGATACATATAGGCACAAAGGTTTAAGGCAGCAATTGATTGATACTTTAAAAGAAAAAGGTATTACAAACGAAGTTGTTTTAGATGCTATTAATAATATTCCACGACATTTTTTTTTAGATTCGGCTTTTGATAAAATTGCTTACGAAGACAGAGCTTTCCCAATAGGAGAGGATCAAACAATTTCTCAGCCATATACTGTGGCATATCAAACACAATTACTTGACATAAAAAAGAATGATAAAGTGCTTGAAATAGGTACTGGCAGTGTATATCAGGCAACTGTATTGGCACATTTAGGTGCTAGAGTTTTTACAATTGAAAGGCAAAAAAAATTGTTTGATAATAACAAAAACTTCGTGTTCAAATCAAAATATCCAAACCTTAAATTCTTTTTTGGAGATGGCTTTCAGGGCTTACCAACCTATGGCCCTTTTGATAAAGTAATTATAACAGCTGCTGCACCTTTCATCCCACCAAAATTAATTGAGCAATTAAAAACAGGAGGCTATATGGTTATTCCTGTAGATGAAGGCGAAACACAAAGAATGCTACGACTTACTAAAAAAGCAGATGGAACTTATACAGAAGAAAAGTTTGAACAATTTTCTTTTGTGCCAATGCTTACAGGAAAGAATGTGTAAACAGCCTCTTCAATACAACGCTTCTACAAAAAATTATAGATGCAGTATTGTTTTACCATAAAAAATGTAGGTTGCACAAGACAATGGTGTAAGCTAGCATATAAAAAAGCAAGCTTGCAAAACCATTTTGCACGTATGCAAATGGGTCTGTAGTGTGTGCAAAACCATTTTGCACGTATGCAAACGGGTCTGTAGTGTGTGCAAAACCATTTTGCACGTATGCAAACGGGTCTGTAGTGTATGCAAAACCATTTTGCACGTATGCAAATGGGTCTGTAGTGTATGCAAAACCATTTTGCACGTATGCAAATGGGTCTGTAGTGTATGCAAAACCATACTTATAACGTCACTGCGAGGAACGAAGCAGTCTCATTGAACACAGAAATCAGTCAAATACAAAGATTGCTTCGTTCCTAGCAATTAGCGAAAACGGAAGAGTATTGCAATAACAAACTAATTTCCAAATAGGTCTACTGCACAATTTTACTAGTTATTACAAAAACATTACCCCCCTCTCAAAAAACCGTGAATAATGCAACTTGTTTTTATAACTAGGTAACAGTTTTATTTAAACTAAGTTCACTTTTACAGTTAATTGAGTTACCCTATACTAAAACTGAAATGGGCATCTCAGAAGTTTGAAAAAGTAACGATACAAGTAAAGAAATAGACTAATTGAATAAGCATTCAAGCAGCCGATTTATCTTGTCACAATTAATAAACATATAAACAGCATTTCTATATATAGACTTAAAAATATATCTTAATTTGAATAAAATAATTTTGCGTAGCTCGAATAAAAATACAAGAACAAATGAGTTAATGATTGCCAATAAAGAACTTGTTTCTCAAAATAAGGAGAAACAAAAAAGTATTGCAAAATTAATTATAGCCAATAAGAAGCTTATTGCTCAAAATGAGGATAACGAAAAAAAAGCCAACAAATTAGTTATTGCGAGTAAAGAGCTTGTTTTTCAAAACAACAAGAAAGAAAAGAAAGTAGCAGAACTTGGCATTTCTAATTTAAACCTAAAGAGAGCAGAAGAAAAAGTAGTTAAGGCAAATCGCCTTTATTCTTTTATCAGTCATATTAACAAAACAATCTCACATGTTAAAGACGAACAAACATTATTCAACGAAGGGTGCAAAATTGCCATTGAACAAGGGAAATTTAAAATGGCGTGGATTGGAATAATAGATGTTGATCACAGGAAAATAAAACTTGTAGCTAGTAGTGGATTGTTGAAAAGTGACTCAAAAATTCTTGCCAATAAAACTTACGATATTAACGGACCTACTGAAAAAATTTTACAGGGAGCGAAATACTATATTGTTAATGATACACAAGTAGAACACAAAATCAGTTGGAGTAAATATGCTAAAAAACGTGGATTTAACGCTTCTATTTGTCTTCCAATAAAAAAAGAGGGAATAGTTATTGGCACTTTTGATATGTATTCAACAAAAACAAATTTTTTTGACATCGAGGAAATCAAAATGCTGGAAGAGGTAGCAGCCGATATAACTTTTGGGCTGGAAATTTTTGAAAAAGATAGGAAAAACCGGGAAGCAGAGGAATTAGCAATGCAAAACGAAAAACGTTTTCGTGCATTAATTGAAAATAGCTCTGATATGAAAACCCTTACAAGCAAGGAGGGAAAAATTTTGTATAGTAGCCCTTCTATTAAAAAGATACTTGGGTATACCTTTGAAGAGTTGATGTTGAAATATCCACAAGACATAATTCATCCTGAAGAGCTACTAAATTACCTAGAAAACAGGAAGGAGATATTAAAAACCCCTGGTAAATCATTTCACTTTGAACAAAGGATACAACATAAAAACGGTAAATGGATTTGGTGCGAGGGTATCCTTAGAAATATGCTTAATGAGCCAACAATTAATGCAGTAGTATCTAACTTCAGAGATATCTCAGGAAGAAAAGCAGCAGAGCATCAGCAGGAGTTTGATAGAAATAACCTTAACGCCTTAATCAATAACACCAAAGATTTGATGTGGAGTATTGATAAAAATTTCAAATTAATTACATTTAATAATCCTTTTAAAGAAATGGTTAAACAAATGTCAGGTAATACTATTGTTAAAGGAAGTAATGTACTTACAACAGGATTTTCAGATGAACAATTAACCAAATTTAAAAACTATTATGAACGGGCATTTACAGGAGCAATTTTTTCTGAAATTGAATATACACAAATGCCTTTTGAACTGTGGAGTGAAATATCCTATTATCCTATTAGGAACGGAAATGAAATTGTTGGAACTGCTTGTTATTCTCAAGATATTACAGAAAGAATAAAAGCAGAACAGCTACTTAAAAAAAGTGAAGCTTTTAATCGTGGCATAATCAGTTCATTAAGTTCACATATTGCAGTAATAGATGATCAGGGAAAAATTATTGCAGTAAATGAATCGTGGAAACGCTTTGGAGTAGAAAATGGAGAAACTTTTTTGCATCGCTCTGGAGAGGGAATGAATTATTTTGAAGTGTGTAAGAAGTCTGCAAAAGAAGGGGAAGTAAAAGCTGCTGAAGCATTGCAGGGAATAAAAGATGTATTGAATAAAAAGATAACCAATTTTTATCTGGAATATCCTTGTCATTCTTTAACTGAACAGCGATGGTTTGCTATGCGGGTAATGAGGTTTGAAAGTGATGACAATATGTTAGTAGTGGCACACGAAAATATTACTGAACTAAAAAAAGCAGAAAGAGAACGAGATTACACACAAGTAGCTAATGACGAACTAAAAAAAATAAAACAAGATTTGAATAATGCACTTGCCAAGGAAAAAGATTTAAATGAACTGAAATCCCGGTTTGTAGCAATGGCTTCACACGAATTCAGAACACCGCTTACTACTATGCTATCTTCAGTTTCATTAATTGCAAAGTATAGGGAATTAAATGATGAAAAGAATCAACTAAAACATATAGATAAGGTAAAAACTTCTATCAATAACCTTACAGATATTTTAAATGAATTTTTATGTTTAAGTAAACTAGAAGAAGGAATAACAGAAAACAAACCCGAGAGAATAAATCTTAAATTTTTTATTACTGATGTTGTTGCAGAGATGCGATTGATGACTTTAGAAAAGCAAAAACTTGAGCTGAATTACTTGGGAGATAAAATGGGTTTTATGGATAAAAAATTATTAAAAAATATTCTTCATAATCTTATTTCTAATGCAATAAAATTTTCTCCTGAAAACGGTTTAATTGAAGTTGTTGTAGAGTCATTAAAATACTCCATTAAAATTTCAGTAAAAGATAATGGAATAGGGATTTCAAAACAAGATCAAAAGCATTTGTTTGAACAGTTTTTTAGAGGACAGAATGCAACACATATTCAAGGAACAGGATTAGGCTTAAATATAGTTGCAAAATATCTAGAACAGATGAAGGGCTCTATTAGCTTTGAAAGTAAGGAAAATAAAGGAACAACATTTACCGTGATAATACCACAATAATTATGAAAAAGGTTCTTTTAATAGAAGACAATAAGGATATACGGGATAATACCGCAGAAATTCTTGCACTTGCTCAGTATAACGTGATTGTTGCTGAAAATGGTAAAATAGGTGTGGAACTTGCATTAAAAGAAAAACCCGATATTATTGTTTGCGATATTATGATGCCCGTATTGGATGGACATGGGGTATTGCATTTACTATCAAAAAATGAGGAAACATCAAATATCCCTTTCATCTTTTTAACGGCAAATTCTGAAAAAAGTGATTTTAGAAAAGGAATGGATATGGGTGCTGATGATTATTTAACCAAACCTTTTAATGATGTTGAATTATTAAATGCAATAGAAACCCGTCTTAAAAAAAATGATGCCATGAAGAAAGAATTCACAAAAAACATTCACGGCATTAATGAGTTTTTAGATAAGGCAAAAGGTATTGAATCATTAAAAAAACTTTCGGAAGAACGTGATATAAGATTTTATAAGAAAAAAGAAGATGTTTATAAAGAAGGTGGTTATCCAAAAGGTGTGTATTTTGTGGTAAAGGGCAAGGTAAAAAGCTTTCACACCAATGATTTTGGAAAAGATTTAATTACAGAATTGCATAAAGAGGGAGACTTTTTTGGCTATGTTTCCTTATTGCAAAATGAAAAATATACAGGCACAGCAACTGCCCTTGAAGATGCTGAAATTTATATGATACCCAAAGAAGATTTTCTTACACTTATTCACAAAAATGCAGAAGTATCAAAAAAATTTATTGAAATGTTATCGAATGATGTAGCTGAAACACAAAAGAAACTAATTCACCTTGCATACGATTCAGTAAGAAAACGAGTTGCAGAAGCACTTGTAGAACTATCCGATAAATATAAAAAAGAGGATGAACAACAATTCAGTATAAATATTGGAAGAGAAGATTTAGCTAATCTTGTAGGAACAGCTACAGAAACAGTTATCCGAGCCTTAACTGATTTTAAAATGGAGAAGCATATTGATACTGATGGCAGCAATATCACTATCTTGAATTATAAAAAACTAGTGGAAATGAGGAATTAAAAATATAAAAAATAAAGTATTTTTTTATTCAGTAAAGAACTTCTTAAAAACTATGAAACTCTTTGCTGATTTTTTATAACAAATACTGAAGTGCTTATGAATATTGAGCTCTATAGATTGTCAATGTACTAATCTAAATATCCAAATTATTTTTTTTGCTATAGCAAAACTTACCAGTTCAGCCCTGCTTTTAACATTAAACTGTTTAAACAACTTTTGTTGTCTTTTATGTAATGATTCTTTGCCAATACCAAGTACACTTGCAATAGCATCATTAGTTAATGGAGACTGACACAATTGTATATACAAGTATTCATTATCAGTTAAGTTAAAAGGCAAGTCAAGTAAAAGACCATTTTTTTTATATCGAAGAACTTTCTTTTCATCAACATAAATATTTGTATGAAGTCCTCCGTTAAGAACATTTTCAATTGCAACTTGTAATTCTTTTGGGTGTACACCTTTGTCAACAAAACCCATACATCCAGATGCCAAAAACTCGCTAACCCAGTCTGGCTCTGCATCAGCCGAGATTCCAATTTTTTTTATTTCAGGAAAGTCTCTTTCTAATATATAGCTTAAATGCGAGCCACGCAAAAAAGGCATTCTGTAATCAATTAAAACCAAATCGGGTAAAGTGGCATTTTTAGACTTCATATACATTAAAAACTCTGGAGCATTTTGCCATATTTTGCCAAAAGTAAAATTGTTGCTAATGGATTTTAAAGTGTTTGCTAGTGAGATAGCAAATAATTGGCTATCATCAATGATGTCAACTTTATACATAGGTGGATTTTAGAGCTCAAAAGTATAGTGCAAATACTGGCTTTTCAAAAAATAAAAAATAAAAAACACATATTTAATATGCTTTTTTGTAACACACTCATTAGATTGTTTTTATTTTTTATCCTTCTTCTTCAAATTTAATAAATAAAACTTTTATTTAAAAACCAAAGTACCAATATTGGTACTAATGCTGTGTTGTTTTTATTCTCACATTTGACTTGTAATTAATAAATTCAAAATCCCAAACAAATGAAAAACCTGTTAATAAACAGTTGTATCAATATACCAGCTATTAAAGATTCACTTCTTTTATCTACTAATAATTACTGTAGTTTAATATTACTGATAACAATCAATAAGACTTTTGATGCTAGTCATTTTTGTCGTGGGTCACCAACTTTATCTTGCAAGGGAAATTGAAATAATAGTTTCAAAACAAAAAGATGAAAACTAAAAAATGTATCAAAATTTAAAGTTGTTTTTAGTAATTAAAAGCTGTAAAATTTTTCAGATTGCATTGATTAAAATCAGTACAAGTTTTGATGAGCATCATTTTCAAAAAGTAAAATCGAATATACCTTGCACTCATATTACGGAAAGAGTATTTAGAAAATTAAACCAATATCTTTTTTCAAATTTAATATCCTTCTTAAAATCAAAAATTAAATGTTATGAAAAACTTATTCTCAAAAAGAATCATTCGTTGTAACTTCCTATTAGCTTTTACAATAGCTATGTTTTTTAGTACAACATTCAAAGCTATATCTCAATCAAATAGTTTAATGTATGGTATAACCCTTTGTGGTGCTGAGTTTGGTGAAAAACATTTGCCAGGTATACTGGGTGTTGACTATACTTATCCTAAAAAAGAAGACATAAATTATTTTGCATCTAAAGGAGTAGATTTAATTCAGTTGCCATTTAAATGGGAAAGAATTCAAAGGGTTCCTGGAGGTGTTTTAGACCCAAAAGAGCTTAGTCTTATAACAAAGTTTGTGGACGATTGTGCAAATAAAAATATTAAAGTAAACTTAGTACTGCAAAATTTTGGAAGATATCAATTGGATGGTATTACTTATGTAGTTGGCAGCCCAATAATAACTGCCTGGGATCTTACAGATTTTTGGAAAAGAATGGCGAGGGCAATGTTTGATAAACAAAATGTTTATGCATTTTCTATTATGGCAGAGCCACATGATATGGGATCTTACAGCTGGGCAAATACTGTGCAACAGGTAATTAATGGAATAAGAGAAGTTGATAGATATACAACTATACTTGTTGATGGCGATAACTATTCCAATCCCGCAACTTGGGCTTTATATAATGATGGATTAAAAAATTTGAAAGATCCAGCAAATAAATTAATGTTTAATGCACACTGTTATTTTGATAATGATTATTCTGGCACTTATGCAAATACTTATGACGTTGATGGAGCTTATGAATGGATTGGTGTTGAAAGAATGAGACCCTTTGTAGAATGGTTATCTAGCAATAATATGAAAGGG
Source organism: Chitinophagaceae bacterium (assembly GCA_025363355.1). Classification (GTDB taxonomy): domain Bacteria; phylum Bacteroidota; class Bacteroidia; order Chitinophagales; family Chitinophagaceae; genus CAIVPM01. The sequence continues at coordinate 20,108 of JANYEB010000019.1, forward strand.
TATGTTGGCGAATTTGGTATCCCTAAAAACGATGAAAAATGGGTTACTGTTATGCATCGCTTTTTAGAATATTTGCAAATGCATAATATCGGTGCATCATACTGGGCTGCAGGTTCTTGGTGGAAGGATTATGGGCTTTCAATTCAACCATTAAACAATATTGATCAGCCACAAATGGTTGCTTTTTCAAAATTTTTTAACAGAAGTTTCGTGCGTAATGACTAATAAATTTTAGCCTGTTTTTATAAACAACATAAGTCCTGTTTTTTGTTTCAATATCCAAGGTTCTATGAAGATCAGTTAACTTATTAGTTAACTATTTGAGAGGCTGTCTCATACTCTTGAAACAGCCTCTTTTTTTATCAACTTTAAAATTTACATTGCTTTATCGCAAATTGTATTAGTGCACATAACAGATTAATTATGTAATATATTCTCATAACTATGTAGTATTTGTCGTAGGAAAGAAATAGAATTTTGCATATTATGATTCACATTAAAAAATCTATCTCGACATCATTTTTTAACTGATATCATTTCTATTTTTTTTCTTGAAGAGCTAAGATGATTTAAACATAATAACTGATAACAATCAGTATAAGTATTGACGTGTGTCATAGATCAAGTTGTTTATCAATTATACTCTTGCATTGTTAGTAATAACATTAACAAATTATTCAAATCTAATATCAATATTATGTTTAAGAAATTTACTATCACTAAAATATTCTGTTTAGTTATTTTATTTATTATTACAGCAATTCCAAAAGCAAACGCTGGATATTCTATTGTTAAAATGTCTAATCCTAGCTTCTGTAGCAGTTATCCTTCTTCTTATGTTACTGGTAGTTTTTCTATCAGTGAAACAGGAAGTAACAAAGCAAAGAGATTTAAAAACGGGCAAACTAATGCTACGCTAATTATTGGATTCAGTAATGCTTCTTTTCAATTTAATCCGGGTGTGGGAACTGTTACTGCAACGGGTACTGAAGTTACTATTGTGTCGTATAATATTACCAGTTCTTCTATTACTGTTACCATCAATACATCTTCATCTAATGTAGAATTGAATACTATTAATTTTAATAATATACAGGTTAATGCAATTGCAGCAGCAACGGGATATATTCGAAGAACAGGTGGCACTTTTGTTGTTGACAGAAAAGCATCTAATCCAAGTAGTTCTGTTTCTTGGGGAGACTTAACTGCTTCTACTCCACTAAGCTATTCGTCTAGCACTTCAACGCAAACTGTAACTTCTACCATATTTTCTGGTTCAACAAATAATCAGGTATTGGGCTTACAAGTAGTAGTTACTGGAACTTGTTCCAGTATAACCACAACAGCATTTAACCTTAATACAACAGGGTCAACTGCTGCTACAGATATTGCGAATGCTAAAATTTATTACACAGGTACAACGAATGTTTTTTCTACAAACAATTTATTTGGAACAACAAATAATCCTAATGGCACCTATACTATTAGTGGCAGTCAAGCACTGAATTTAGGAGCTGGAACTTATTATTTCTGGTTAACTTATGACCTTATTGGTAGTGCAGTAGCATCACATATTATAGATGGGCAACTGGTTTCTTCGGTTGTTTCTGGTAATACATTCACTCCCACAACAGGTAATCCATCAGGAAGCAGAACTGTAAGTACGAATGTATTTTATTCTATAGCAGCAGGAAGTTGGAGCAGTACGACTAATTGGAGCAGAACTTCTGGAGGAGCATCTTGTAGTTGTGCCCCAACTGGTGGTAATGGATTTGTATATGTAAATAACAGTATATCGCTTGACAACACTTATTCAATTGATAATGTTGTAGTACAATCGGGAGGAAATCTTAGTAATTTATCAGGTAAATTACTAACAGTAACCAGCGGCTTGTCCACAACAGGAACAGGGCTTTTTGCAATATCAAGTAGTTGGGTATTAAATAATATTACCACTGCAGGTACAGGCTTATCATCTTCTTCAGCGGCATTGTCTTTATCTGGTTCATTGAATGTAGGGTCGAGTACAACATTACAGATAACAGGAGGCGTTGCAATTGCAGTAAACGGAAATATTACAGCAAATGGAATACTTGCACTAGGAACTTCTAATTTAACCAACTCAAATGCAGCGGGTACCACTATTAGTGGAACAGATAGCATAACTGGAAGTGGAATGATAACTTTAGGTATAAATAAAACCATTCCTGTTGGAACAAATCTTACCATTTCACCAAGCATCAGTATTAGTAATGGAGTAGTGATTACGAATAATGGCACTATCAATATGCTGAATGATATAACTGGAAGTAATTCTAATTCTCAATGGACTAATGCTGCAAATTCAGTATTGAATATGGGCGGTACAACCAGCTCGTTATTAAGCATAGGAAGGCTTGATGCCTCTGCTGTGCCTAATACTGTTAGCTATATTGGTTCTGGAAATCAAACAATCAATACAAGTATTTCAGGGTACTATAATTTATATGCGACAAGTGCTGCAAGTGGAATTAAATCTTTAGCAAGTAGCGTAACTATTAATAATGATTTACAGATTGCTACTGGTGCCCAATTGAATGCTGGAGCTAATACTATCAACTTATATGGAAATTTAATTAATAATAGTACGCATACAACACCATTTGTATCAACAGGCACAGTAAGTTTTAGTGGCTCTAACGACACTATTTCAGGAATTGGAGTTACTAGTTTTAATATATTAAATATTGTCTCAACTGGAACACTAACTTCAAACAGCAATACTGGTAAAGTTATTGTTACTGGCAACTGGATTAATGATGGCATTTTTAATCATAACAAAAGTGACATTAGTTTTAATGGTACAACAACAATGAGTGGCTCTTTAGTAACTGAATTTTATAATCTAATTGTTAATGCTACTAAAACACTAACAGTTGACCCAACTGAGGTAGATATTGATGGAGACCTTACTGTAAATGGCACGCTGAACCATAATAATAGTTTAATCGTTTTTTTGGGAGATGCCAACACGCAAAACATAAATGGAACCGTTGCTTCTTTATCTCTATATAAAGTTGAGATTGCCAATAATTCTGGAAATGTGGCAATGACTTATCCGTTAACGATTAATAATTTACTTACGCTTACAGCAGGTAATTTAATATTGGGAGCTAATAATTTGACACTCGGTGCTTCGGTTGCAGCAATTGGCGGAAGCCCTTTCTCAGCAAGTAATATGATTGTTGCTTCAGGTTCGGGTTTAGTAATAAAAAATGGAACATCTGCTGCTTCTGCATCTTATACATTCCCTGTTGGGGATAATACAGGAACTGTAGAATATTCGCCAATAACGCTAACTTTTAGTGCTGGTACTTACACCAGTGGATCGGCTCGTGTAAAAGTGGTGAATGCAAAACACCCTAATATTACTTTTACTTCAAACTATTTAAGCCGTTATTGGACAGTGTCCACTACTGGCTATACTGTAACAGGAGCAGTTGTATCAGCAACTTATTTAGATGCCGATATAGTAGGCTCAGAATCCAGTATGCTAATGGGTAAATGGGGTGGTTCATTACCTTGGATTACTTATCCTTCATCATTAACAGCGGCTACTAATACACTTACTTCACCAACCATATCATCGTTTGGTGATTTTACTGGAACCTACAATGTTGTGCAATGGACAGGCAATGTGAGTACAGATTGGAATAGTGCTGGCAACTGGGATAATGGTGCCATTCCAACAACTGCAACCAGCGTTGTTATTCCAGCAGATGCTATTAGAATGCCTTCAATTGTGAGCAGTGTTGTTTGTAATAATATAACTGTTAATACTGGGGCTACTGTTGCCAATACAAACTCTGGAACTCTAAATATTGCAGGTACTTTTGTAAACAATGGTACTTATACTGATAATGGTACAACTAATTTTAACGGAACTACAAGTCAGCAAACATTTTCTGGCATATCCACATTTAATAACTTAACACTTAATAATACTAGCAGCCTTTTATTATCTACAAATATTATTGTTAATGGCAACCTACTTATTTCTGCGGGGATATTAAATGCAAATAATTTTAATATATCACTAAAGGGAAACTGGTCAAACAATGCTTCAACAACTGCTTTCACAGCAGGAACAGCTACTGTAACATTAAGTGGAACAATTGCACAATCAATTGGTGGATCATTTGTAACCACTTTTAATAACTTAACCATTGCCAATTCAAGTAATACAGTTTCATTGAATTCAAATATTAGTATTGCTGGAAACCTGAACGTATCTGCTGGTGTATTTGATCTTGCAGGCTTTACTGCTAATCGTACTAGTTCTGGTGGTATTCTCAGCGTTGCAAATAATGCTACTTTAAAAATTAGTGGAACCGATTCTTATCCTTCTAACTATGCTACCAACACATTAGTTGTGGCAAGCACTGTTGAATATGCAGGAACAAATCAAACTGTGGCAAATCAATTGTATGGTAATCTTAAACTTAGTAGTTCAAGTGGTGCAGTAATAAAAACGTTTCCTGCAACCGCACTAACAATAGTTGGTAATTTAACCAGTACATTGGGTGCAGGTACTTCGGTTTCATTTACTGCTGCTGCAAATATTACTGTTAGTGGCAATGTTTCTATAGGTGCATCCACCACATTTAATGCAGCAAGCTATTCTCATAATGTTGGTGGCAACTGGACTAACAATGGAACGTTTAATGGTAACACAAGCACAATTACTCTTTCAGGTCCTGGATCCATTGTAAGTGGTTCAAGTGCTCAAAATTTTAATAATCTTACCATTGCTGCTTCTTTCATTACTTTCTCAAACAACAGCGTTACACTAACAGGTAATCTTGCTACAATATCTTCTGGTTCGTTTAGTCTGGCATCTGGTGGAACCCTATCAATGACAGGCTCTGGGAGTACTATTAGTGGCACAGGAATTTCATTAGAAAACTTAACAGTAAGTGGTTCTGTAACTACTGTTTCCTCTTTTAATCTTACAGGCAATTTATCTGTAAGTGGAAGTTTCACTGCAAGTGCAGGAACCATTACTATGAGTGGTGTTTCAAAAAATATTTCTGGTAGTGGTACAAAGAGTTTTACAACATTGTCTGTTACGGGTTCTGTTACAACTGATGCAAATTTTTCTATTTCATCAAGCATTACTGTTGGTGGAAGTTTAACAGCTTCGGCAGGAACTGCAACTTTTACCAATACATCTACTTTAAGTGGTACACCCAATTTATATAATATTACTATCAATGGAACTTCTTTGCAGCTATCTGCTAATGCTGTTTTAGGAGTTGCCAATGTATTTACAATAGCTACAGGTACTTTAAATGTAACTTCATCAACTCCTAACACAGTAAATTTCAATGGTAGTGGTTCACAAAATATTAACGGAATAACTTATGATAATCTTATTCTATCAAATGGTAACAGCAAGTCTGCTATTGCTAGCATAACTGTAAATAACAATATTACTATTGCAGCAAATACCACTTTTATTGCTGGATCTTTCACACATTACATTTACAATGACTTTAATAATTATGGCAGTTTTACTGCAGATTCAGGTACCATAGAATTTTTGGGAAATCAAACCAGCACTATTAATGGTGCAACCACATTCAATATTCTTACAGTAAATAATACGAATGCTACAACTGCTATTGTTTTAAACAATAATGTTTCAGTTGCTACGGTAAATATGGTTTCTGGAAAGATATTAACTGGTTCTGATACTATTACTATTACAACTACAAGAACAGGTAGTGGAATAATTATGGGTAATATTCGACGCACTCATTCTTTTACAACTGGTGTGGCGTATGCTTTTGAAGGTGCTGATAATACGATTACTTTTTCTGTTGCTTTAGCAGTTACTAGTATCACTGTTTCGGTTGCAAAACAATCAGTTCCTGATTTTACATTAGCAAGTGCTGTCAATAGATTATATACCATATCTGTTCCAACAGGTACTTATGTTGCAACACTTCGTTTACATTATGAAGACGACGAGTTAAATGGTAATAATGAATCATCAATGAGTGCTTGGAATTACAATGGAATATTATGGATTCCCGTTGTTAAAACTGCTAATAGCACCACTTCTAATTATGTTGAACAAAGTGGATTAGCAAACATAACTAATCGTTGGACTTTTGGAGGACCTTCAAACGCAGCACAGTGGACTGGGGCTGTAAGTTCAGATTGGAATAATGCTAATAATTGGGTTTCCGTTTTAGGGTCATCATCATTACCTCCTTCATCAAATGATGTTGTTGCTATTGGATCTGCAGCTTTTGCTAATCAACCAACTATTAATACTGCTGTTAGCGTAAAAAATATAGTTTTTGGAACAGCTCAAAATGTAACCTTGTCAATGGCAAGTGGAGGTTCGCTCACATCGGGCGATATACTTACAGTTTGGGATAGTAGTGCAACACATACTATTAATGCAAATAGTCAAACCATAATAATCAATGGAGATTTAACATTGAGTGATGGAACAAGTGGTCATCAAACAAACCTTAACATTGGATCAGGAACTGTAACTGTAGCAGGTAAGCTTACCCAATCTGGAAGTTCAAATATTGTTTTTAGTGCAGCAGGTAACTTAAACATTGGTGGCGACTATAACTATGTTAATGGAACTTTCACTTCAAATACTGGTACTGTAACATACAATGGTGTAAATAATCAGGTAGTAGCAGGAGTTAGCTACAGTAATCTTACAATTAATAAATCTGCTGCAGAGGCATTTATAAACAGTGCAACAACTATTACAGGAAATTTTGCCGTAACTGCTGGGGAAGTTGATAATTTTTCTATCACGACAATATTAGGCGATGTAACAATTGCTTCGGGTGCAATACTTGAAAACTTTAATATTTTACATATTGGCGGTAACTGGAATAATAATGGTGTTTATGAAGGTAATGGTGTTAATACTGTTTTTGATGGCAGCGGCACTCAAAATATTTCTGCAACTACTTTTAACAATTTAGAATTTAATAAACCTGTTGGCTCTCTTGCAATACTTACTGGAGATGTAACTTTAAAAGGCAATTTAGTTGGAACTTCAGGAACATTAGATATTAAATCTTTCTTCTTTAATAAAGATGTTGTTGGTGGTTCTGCAACAATAACTGATTCTGCAACACTAATAGTTGCAGCAGATAATGCACCCACTAAATTTGCTAATTATTATTTAGCACCCAACAGCACTGTAATATTCAATGGCACTAGCACACAGCATTTGGCATTGCCAGGGGTTGTTTATGGCAATCTTACTTTTAGAAATTCTGGCACTAAAATATTGTATACACCTATAACAGTTATTGGTAATTTAACTATTGAAAATAATGCAATTTTTGATGCAGGTTCTCAAACAATTACACTAAATGGTAACTGGATTAATAATGGAACATTTACACCTTCAACCAGCACCATCATTGCTACTGGAACATCTAAAACCATTACAGGTATTTCTACTTTTAATCGCTTTTCAGTTTATGGAAGTTATACAGTTTTAAACAATCTTACATTTAACAGTTTGCTGAATATTAATCCTACAGGAGCACTTTATGGAGATGGAAATATTAATGTTACAATGAATGGAGATTTAGTAAACAGAGGTACTTTATACACTTTGGGAACAACCACTTATACAGGTAATGTTATACAGAATTTAAGTTTAATCAATGCTGTGCAAACAGTTGCTTTAACTGTAAATTTTAATGGTACCATTCCGCCGGTTTTAAATTCAACCTCTGCACCTCAGTTTGGTTATCTTAATATTAATAATACTGGTGGCATTAATCCAAGTGTAGGTTGGACAATATTGTATGCCCTTACTATTGGCAGTGGTGCATCATTTAATGGGGGAATCTCTACACATAATATGTTGGGTAGTGTTACAAATAATGGAACTATTACAAGCAGTGGTACTTTAAACTTTATTCCTTCATCAACTGCAACTATAAATCTTGGTAGTAATTTTTCAAGCACTGGTACTGTGGTTTTTGGAGGTGCAGGTGCATTAACTTTGGCTGGTTCACCTACATCTTTTAAAAATGTAATTATATCCAATTCTAATGGTGCAGGAATTACAACTTCATCGGCTTGGAGCATTACTAATAACTTAACAGTAAATAGTAGTTCAATTTTCAATGCAGGAAACTATACACATTCAATAGGTGGCAATTTCTTAAACAATGGTACTATCAGTAGCGGAACATCAACATTTGTATTGAATGGTATTAATCGTCAGGATATTTATAACCCTTCTGCTTTTAATAATCTTACAGTTAATAAAACAACTGGCACAGCTTTGCTTTTTGCAAATGCAACGATAAATGGTGTATTAAATTTTGTTAAAGGGAGTATACAAACAGGAAACAATGTTCTTATTCAACCTTCAACAGGAACTGTTACAGGTGCTGCACAAAACACAGGTTGGATAGATGGTAAATTTCAAAAATATTTAACAACAGGTGCTACTTCTAAAATATTTGAAGTGGGTGATACAATTAGTTATACTCCAGTCTCAGTGGCATTTTCAAATGTTACAACATCAGGAAATCTTACTGCATTTACAACTGCAGGCGATCATCCTAATATCAGTAGTTCGGCTATCAATACTTTAAAAAGTGTAAACCGTTATTGGAGTTTTATCAATAGTGGTATAAGTTTTACAACATACAATGTAAGCTTCAAATATCCAGCAACAAATATGGATGCAGGTGCATCTTCTGCATCTTTTGGAGTTAGTCTTTACACAGGTTCTACTTGGTTATTACCAGTTTCAACATTGCCAACTGATACAAGTATTCAAACAACTGGTGTTACATCATTTGGTGATTTTGCTATAGGAGAAATTTGTAATGCTGGAACAACTATTTCATATACCTCATCCCCCTATTGTTCAGCATCTGGTACAGCAACTGTAACACAATCAGGAACTACAGGTGGTATATTTTCATCAACAACTGGTTTGTCAATAAATTCTTCTACTGGACTAATTGGTTTAGAAGCAAGCAATGCAGGTACTTATAGTGTGAATTATAACATTGATGCTACTGGGGGATGCTCTTCATTTACTACAGCTACAAGTATTATTATTACTGCTGCACCAACAGCTACAATATTATATTCAGGTTCTCCTTATTGTTCAAATGCAGGTATTGTTTATCCAACAAGAACTGGTACTACATCTGGTATTTTTTCATCAACAATTGGTTTAATAATTAATTCTACAAATGGAAGTATTGATTTGGCTGCAAGCACCAAAGGAACTTATACAGTTACTTATACAATTGCAGCTTCAGGTGGATGTAATCAATATTCAACTACAACATCTGTAACTATTGGTACTGCTGGTTTATGGACAGGTGCTATCAACACAGACTGGAATACTGCTGGTAATTGGTCTTGTGCTATTCCTGCATCTAATGATGATGTTGTAATACCATTAGTATCTAATTTGCCACTATTAGCAGCAAATACAGTGGTAAATAATATTAACTTAAATGGTGTTTTGTATTTGAATGGTTATGGTTTAACTATTAATGGAGTTATTTCTGGCTCTGGTTCGTTATCAGGTTCTAACACTTCAAAACTAACCATTGCATCATCGTCAAATGCAGGTACAATTAATTTCAATCAAACAACTAGTGCAGATGCTACTATTACTGATGGAACAAATGCTTTGCAAGACTTTATTATTAATGGAAATACTGGTAGTATAACAATTGGTAACAAGCTTAACCTTTTTAATAGACTAAGTGTTAATCCAGGTACTTTAAATACCAATGGCTATTTGGTTTTAAGAAGCACCAATAGCAATACTGCATTTGTTGATCAGGTGGGTGGAATAATCAATGGACAAGTTATAGTAGAAAGGTATATGCATAATCAATACAGGGGTTGGAGAGCTATTACTGCTCCAATAACATACTATGGTTTAACAATTAATGATAGTAGTAATACCATCAAACGAAACTGGCAAAGCGATTGGGGTTATGGCAATAATTATGGAACCAGAATTACTGGCCCTGTTACACCAACTGCTGCTAATGGGCTAGATGATTATAGCCTAGGTGTAAACTTGCAAACTTATAATCCTGCAACTGCTGCTTGGAATAAGGTTGTAAATACAATAACAGAAACTCAAAGTAATGCCACAGCAACAGCAGCAAACAAAGGATTCTTTTTATATGTTAGAGGAGATAGAACTGTTACACCTAATGGCAGCAATCCCTACAATTTTACTAGCACAACATTAGCATCAAAAGGTTTGTTGCAAATGGGTACGCAATTATTTAATTATGCTGGTAATAGTGGACAGTTTTGGTTAGTTGGTAATCCTTATGCTTGCCCTGTTGATATGAGTGTTGTTACTGCTAATAACATTGGTCAATTTGTATATGTTTGGGATCCAAATCTAGCAAATGCCAACCTAAATACATCGGGTAACTATGCTACATTTGATAGAACAACGTGGTTGGCTGGTCCTACATCTGGTAGTAGTTCAAACTATTTTCAAAGCGGACAAGCCTTCTTTGTATTAGCAACAACACAAAATGCCAATATAACTTTTACAGAAACCAATAAAGTGAGTTCGGTATTTAATAATACACACACCACAGGAATTGCTAATGGCTTATCTGATATTTTCAATGTAAAGCTTTTAAGTGTTAAGTCAGATGGCACCACTTCTGAAATAGATGGTGCCAGAGCTAAATTTGGTAGCAATTATAGTAATAATGTTGATTCTAATGATGCTGCAAAATGGACGACAGTTGGCATAGAAAATATTTCTTTAAAAAGAAGTAATAAATTACTGGCAATTGAATCAAGACCATACATAATTAGCAGCGATACTTTATTTTTAAATGTAGCTTATTTGAATGTAGGATCAAATTATCAACTTAAAATAAACTCTATAAACTTTGATGCAAGTGTTAGTGGTTGTAAATTAGTAGATAATTTTTTAAATACAGTAACCCCATTAAGTTTGTCAGCAACAAGCACTGTAAACTTTAATGTTACTAGTGTTACAGGTAGTAATGCAGCTAATCGTTTTTATATTTTGTTTGATGCAACAGGTAATTTGCCAACAAGCAATAGCTTAACAGTAAAAGCCTACAAACAAAACAATGGCATTAAAATAGATTGGGAAGCTATTGCAGAAAATAGTATCAAAAATTATAGTGTTGAAAAATCTACTGATGGCATTGCTTTTAATAAACTATTAGATACTGCTGCAAAAAATGGTAACGTGAATAATGAATACAGTTACACAGATAATCATCCAGTTTTAGGATTTAATTATTATCGCATCAAATCAACAGAAGTTAACAATAATCAATACTTCAGTCCAATAGTAAAAATTGAAATGATTGATAAAAATGTTAAATCTGTTAAAGTATATCCTAACCCTGTTGCTGGTAAAGTATTGGGAATGCAGTTAACAAATATGGATGCTGGCAAATACATTGTAAAAATGTTTAGTGTATCAGGACAAGAAGTGTGGGCAAGCACATTTAACCACAATGGGAACAATGGTAATATCAGTTTAAAACTTGATGGGGCTTTAGCTGCTGGTATTTATCATTTACAAATAATCGATAGTAAGGGGAACGGGTTTAAACAAACAATACTGATTGAAGAATAATAATTGGTATTGAAATTTTGGTGATTTAAGAATAAAAGTCCTGCTATAAACTAGCGGGACTTTTATTAATACAGTGTATATAGCTTAGTTATCTAATTACTTTTTTAAATAAACCAAGCTTTCCAATAAATGGTGGATACTTTATTGAAGGATCGAACCATGTTGGTGTTTTTAAAACAGCTTTTGCGTGACTAAATGTTTTGAAAGAAAAACTGCCGTGATAATTCCCAATACCACTACATCCTCTGCCACCAAAAGGCAAGTGATGATTGGTTAAATGCCAACTTGCATTGTTAACACAAGCTCCACCAGATGGCACATTTTGCAGCCAAAATTTTTGATGATTATTTGATGATGAAAAAATATAAAAAGCTAAAGGGTTAGGATTTACCTTAATTATATCTAATGCTTCTTGACTTGTGTTGTAAGTAATGATAGGTAGCAGTGGGCCAAAGATTTCATCTTTCATTATATTACTATCTAAGTCAATATTATCAAGTATTGTAGGCTGAATGTATAATGATTCAATATTGCTTTTGCCACCATAAATTATTGTTCCATCTTGCAGATAATTTATTATTCTGTTGAATTGTTTTTCGTTAATAATTTTCCCATAGTTATAAAAATGTTCTGAATTGTCTCCATAAAACTGTTTGATGTACTTTATTAATTCTTCAACTAGTTTTTCTTTAATGCTTTGATGCACCAGAAGATAGTCTGGAGCAACACACATTTGTCCACAGTTGCTAAATTTGGTTTGTGCAATTCTTTTAGCAACAACATTGATGTTTGCAGTTTCATCAACCACACAAGGGCTTTTGCCACCAAGCTCTAATGTAACAGGCACAAGCTTTTCAGCAGCTAATTGATATATGATTTTTCCAATATTTGTGCTGCCAGTATAAAATACGTGATTAAAACTAAAGCCCTGCATCATTGCAGGAACAACAATTGCACCATCTCCTTCAACATACAAAACATAATTATTTTTAAATGTTTCTTCGATAATTTTTTTCATCACAGCCTCTGTGGCAGGTGTAAATTCACTGGGCTTTAGCACCACACAATTACCTGCTGCAATTGCACCAATAAGTGGTGTAAATAATAACTGAAAAGGATAGTTCCAGGGTGCAATAATTAACACGACACCCAAGGTTTCATATTGAATAAAACTTGATGAAGGAAAGTTTAATAAATTGGTTTTCACTTTTTGTGGTTTGCACCATTTATCAAGACTGTTAAGCGTGGCTCTAAGCTCAGATAAAAAGAATCCAATTTCTGTTACCCAAACCTCCTCTTTACTTTTCTTTAAATCAGTATATAAAGCAACATACAATTCATCTTCATATTTTAAAACAGTATTCTTTAAAGCCACTAATTGTTGCTTTCGAAATGCAACAGATTGTGTGGCTTGTGTTTCAAAATACTGTTTCAGGCTTTGCAATTGTTTTGTATAGTCTATCATTCCTTTACTTTGTTTGCAATGTATATATTTTTTGTAAATAATAAAGACGCCATACCGCTTATACGCTTTTAAAAACACTCATCAATAAGTAAGGCTGTTTTAGCTTTGCTTAAAACTTATCACTCTATTTTTACCTTATTGTACTTCCAACCTTTTACAGAAGCACAACTCTTTTAAGCTGACAATACTAACGATGATGAGATTTTTAACTATACTTTTCTTAATAATAAATGTGGCTTTTGCACAAACAAAAACTCCTGCAAAAGAGTTAGCAGCTGTAAGAACAAAAGCTAAAATAAAAATTGATGCAGAGCTGAATGAAGATGCTTGGAAAACTGCAGCAAAAGCTACCAATTTTATTGAGTGGAGACCAAGCTTTGGTAAGGTTGAAGATGATAAAAATAGAACAGATGTTTACTTGTTGTATGATGATAACGCTTTCTATATAGCTGGCTTTTGCCACGAGGCAAATAATGATAGTATTTCAAAAGAGTTTGTTGGCAGAGATATGGTTGGTGTGAATGATTTTGTGGGGGTAATGTTTGATACTTATAATGATAAAATCAACGGCTTTGGCTATTATATAACTCCATTGGGCGAACAGTTTGATGCAAAATATTCATCTAATGGAGAAGATGGAAGTTGGAACAGTGTTTATGAAAGCAGTGCAAAAATTGTTGCTGGTGGTTGGGTTTTTGAAATGAAGATTCCATACTCAGCAATTCGTTTTGTTGCTAAACCAAATCAAACCTGGGGAATGAATATCACAAGACGTAGAAGCAAGACTGGACAACAGTTTATGTGGAATCCTGTTAATCCTGCCATTGGTGGAACTTTCTTTGCACAGAATGGGGTGCTTAAAAATATTGATAACATAAAGCCACCAGTTCGTTTGTCATTTTCGCCTTATTTATCGCTCAATGCAAGTCATTATCCTTATAACACTACTGGCGAAAAAAATCTTCAAACATCTGTTAATGGTGGAATGGATGTTAAATATGGTATTAGCCAAGCTTTTACTTTAGATATGACTTTGATTCCCGATTTTGGTCAAGTGCAAAGCGATAATCGAGTGCTAAATTTAACGCCTTATGAAGTGAAGTATAATGAATATAGAAGCTTTTTTACAGAAGGAACAGACCTGTTTAACAAAGGAAATTTGTTTTATAGCAGAAGGATAGGAGGCGTTACAGGAGACCTAATGGGCAAAGCTTACAGCAATCTTTCGGCGAATGATTCTATTATCAAAAACCCAAGCGAAACAAAATTAATTAATGCCACAAAAATTAGTGGCAGAACATCAAAAGGTTTAGGTATTGGAATTTTAAATGCAATTACTACTGCTCAGTATGCAACAGTTTTAGATAAAGTTAAAGGCACAACTAGTGACATAGAAACTGCTCCTATTACAAATTATAATGTGCTGGTATTAGACCAAAGTTTAAAAAATAATTCAAGCATATCTTTAATTAATACAAGTGTTGTAAGGGCAGGGAAAGATTATGATGCCAATGTTACTGCTGCATTATGGGACTTCTACGACAAAAAAAATAAATGGAATTTTAATGGAAAATTTGGAGTAAGCAACTTAGTTGGTTACGAAGCTGCAGGAAAAACATACACCGGCTATACTTATAATGTTGGCTTTGGAAAAACAAGTGGCAGGTTTAATTTTAACTATTGGCAAGAACTTGCAAACAATAAATTTAGACCAGATGATATGGGCTATTTTACAAATAATAATTATATGGATAATGGGTTGTGGATGGGCTACAAATGGCTGCAACCCAAAAAATGGTATAATAGGCTGAACCTGAATTTTAACACATGGTACTCTACACGCTTAAAACCATTCGACTATCAAAACTGGGGTATCAATGCTAATATAAATGGGCAATTAAAATCGCTTTGGAATGTTGGAATTAATGCTTGGGTTAACCCACAGAGCAATGATTTTTATGAGGCTAGAAGAAATGGGTATGTATTTCATCGGCCACAAAACTGGGGAATGGGTTTTTGGTTTAACAGCAATGAATCGAAAAAATATTATGCAAGTTTTAGCTTATATATGGCAAATCGCCCAACATTAAAAGGCTTTGGGTACGAGACAACTTTGTTCAATCAATATCGTTTCAACAATAAATTAACTATTGGTCTTAATAATTATTTAGATATCACAAATAATGGGATGGGTTATGCTTTTTATGATGATAATTTTAATGCTCCTGTAGTTGCTTTAAGACAGAGAACTACTGTAGAAAATACTTTTAATATTAAGTATAATTTTAACAATAAAATGGGTATTAATTTTAGAACAAGACATTATTGGAGCAAAGTATTAAATGAAACTTATTACTGGCTGCAAACCGATGGCACACAAACAGCATATACACCAACAAAAAATGGCGATTATAACTTTAATACTTTTAATGTAGATATGACCTACACTTGGCAATTTGCATTGGGCAGTTTTATCAATATAAACTGGAAAAATTACGAAGAATACCAGAATATGCAATTGGGATATCTTAAAAATCTTGGTAATACTTTAGCATCACCACAAAGTAATAATGTATCGCTAAAAATTATTTACTTTTTTGATTATTTAAATCTGAGTAAGAGGGGATAATTAAAGTGCGGCAGAATATGCTGTTATTATCGTCTTAACTTCATTAGCAGGCTTCTTCATCTTATCGATAATCATCTCAAAAGTATCGATAGTTATTTCAATTGTATCAGCATTCATTTTGACCAAAACGACGTTAGAGAATAACTTCTAACAAGTCACATAAACCACTCACTAATAAATATTTCCTATATAGACAATAACATCTGATTAATGCAATGGCTGTCATATATTTCCATCTTTATTTTGCAAAATGAAAAATTACTTAGTCATAGGTGCTTCATCTGGCATAGGAGCAGCCACTGCAACACAGCTATCTGAAACGCATAAAGTTTATGGAACTTATTGCAAGAATCAGCCAACTATATCAAACACAAATCTTTCTTTTCATCATTTAAACGTATTGGATGAAAGTTATGATTTAAGTTTTTTACCTGATACTGTAGATGGTTTGGTGTATTGCCCAGGTGCAATTAATTTAAAGCCTTTTGCACGTATTAATCCAAACGATTTTGTGGAAGATTATAAATTGCAAGTGTTGGGTGCAATAAAAATTATTCAGCAATGTTTACCCAAATTAAAAAATGTAGAGAGTGCCTCAATTGTACTGTTTTCAACTGTTGCAGTGCAAACAGGGTTTAGTTTTCATTCAATCGTTTCATCATCAAAAGGTGCAATTGAGGGATTAACAAAAGCCTTGTCTGCTGAACTTGCCCCTAAAATTAGAGTAAATTGTATTGCCCCATCTATTACACAAACACCATTGGCAAATACACTACTTAGCACACCTGAAAAAGTAGAAGCTAATGCACAAAGGCATCCATTAAAAAAAGTAGGCACAGCACAAGACATTGCTAATGCTGCTGTCTTTTTATTAACAGAACAATCGGCTTGGGTTACAGGTCAAATTTTTCATATAGATGGTGGAATGTCCACTATAAAATTATAAATCACTATGGCATTTTATCAATTAGAACAAACACAGAAGATTCCTGCAAGTCTAGATGCAGTATGGGATTTCATTTCATCCCCAATGAATCTAAAAGAAATAACACCAGATTATTTAGGCTTTGAAGTAACCAGCAATAACAATGAAAATAAAATGTACCCAGGAATGATTATCACTTATAAAGTGAGTCCATTGTTTGGTATTAAACTAAGTTGGATGACAGAGATTACACACGTTAAAGACAAAGAATATTTTGTAGATGAACAACGTGTAGGCCCTTATAGTTTATGGCATCATCAGCATAAAATTGTTGCTATTGAAGGAGGTGTTTTAATGACAGATATTGTTACCTATCAACCTCCTTTTGGTTTTCTTGGAGCAATTGCAAATACACTTATAATTAAAAATAAGTTGAAAGAGATATTTGATTATAGAACTGTTGCTGTTGAAAAAAGATTTGGAAAAATGTAATACTGCAAATATGGATATAGTTGACATAGATAGAATTATTGAAATGGCTTGGGAAGATAGAACTCCTTTTGAAGCAATCCTTTTTCAGTTTGGCAAAACCGAAAGTGAAGTAATTGCTATTATGAGAGCCAACTTAAAACGTAGCAGTTTCAACCTTTGGAGAAAGAGAGTAAATAGTGGTGTTAGCCAAAAACATTTAATGAAGCGAAACGCAGATATAACAAGATTCAAATGTGCATTGCAAAGGAATATTACACATAATAAAATTAGTAAAAGATAGCAGTGTTTACAACATCTTATCAAGAAATACTGAAACAAGTTGATGCCATTGACCCAATTCAATATGGCAAAACAAGAAACCATATTAGTGGTGCTGTAACAAAATTATCTCCATACATTTCTCGTGGAGTTATTAGCACAAAGCAAATAGCAGCAATAGTTTTAAACAAAGGCTATAAGCCTTATGCAATAGATTCTTTCTTAAAAGAATTGGCGTGGAGAGATTATTTTCAACAAGTATGGATTGCATTAGGTGATGATATCAATAAAGATATTAAACAGCCACAACCCAATGTTGGCAATGCTTCTATAGCAAAAGCAATTATGGATGCTGCAACATCAATTGAAGCAATTGACAAAGGAATTAATGATTTGTATGCAACTGGATATATGCACAATCATTTAAGAATGTATGTTGCATCTATTGTTTGTAACATTTCAAAATCGCATTGGAAACTACCTGCACAATGGATGTATTATCATTTATTGGATGCAGACTGGGCAAGCAATGCTTGTAGTTGGCAATGGGTTGCTGCTAGTTTTAGTAGTAAAAAATATTACGCAAATCAAGAAAATATTAATAAGTATTGCAATACAAATCAGCACAATACTTTTTTAGATATTGCTTATGAAAACTTTGAAACCCTTGCTATTCCTACACAATTAAAGCAAATAATTTCATTGGAGCTCAAAACAATACTGCCATTACAGCAAGAAATTATTATTGATAATACAGTACCAACCTTCATTTATAACTTTTATAATCTTGATTGTTTATGGCATCAAAATGAAAGTGGAAATCGAGTGTTGCTGTTAGAACCAAGCCATTTTAAGCAATATCCTATAGCAACTAAAACCATCGAATTCATTATAACGTTAGCAAATAATATTAAAGACATTCAAGTGTATGTGGGTGAGTTTAATGAGCTTGTTCAAGAGTATAGTTTAACGAATATTTATTTTAAAGAACACCCAACAGCAAAGCATTACAAGGGAATTGAAGAAAGTAGAGATTGGATGTTTAAAGATGTTACTGGCTATCATCCATCCTTTTTTTCTTATTGGAAAAAGTGTGAAAAAATATTAAAGCTGCACTATTAAGTCATATCGATTTCTAGTAAAAATGAGTAAAGAACAAATCAATATTGTTTGGCTAAAAAGAGATTTAAGAACACAAGATCATTTGCCGTTGTTTATGGCTGAAGATTCAAGTTTGCCATACATTATAATATTCATTTTTGAGCCACTAATTATTAGTCATCACGATACTTCTTTAAGACATTTACAGTTTCAATATCATTCTATAAAAAAGATGAATATTGTATTAAATCAATACAATAAAAAAGTTGAAATATTTTATGCAGAAGCTAAAGAAGTGTTTGAGTTCATTGTATCAAAGTATACAATCAATAATATATTTAGTTATCAGGAAACTGGCGTAAACATTACGTTTGATAGAGATAAGCAAATGAAAAAGTGGTTCGCTGTCAACAATATTATTTGGCAAGAATTTCAACGAGATGGCATCATAAGAGGTAGTAAAAATAGAGATGGCTGGGATAAACAATGGTATGTAACAATGCATTTGCCCATCAATAAAAATGAATATATAAATGCTGCCGAAATACTGCTCAATCATTCATTTAATATTCCTAAAAAATTAATAGAAGAACTTGAAAATTATCCATCACAATTTCAACCTGCAGGAGAAGATATTGCTTTTAGATACTTACAATCTTTTGTAAACCAAAGAGGCAAAAATTATAGTAAGCATATCTCAAAGCCCTTAGAGAGTAGGGTTTCGTGTGGTAGAATATCGCCTTATTTATCTTGGGGAAATACTAGTATTAAACAAGCATATCAATTTGTATATGCTGTAAAAAGCAATACCACAGCAAAGTTTGCCTTTCAAAATTTTCTCACTAGGTTAAAATGGCATTGCCATTTTATGCAAAAATTTGAAGTAGAATGCAGCTACGAAACCCAATGTGTAAATGCTGGTTACGAATTGCTTGAACACACTAAAAACACAACTTATATTGATGCTTGGAAACAGGGTAAAACTGGTTACCCATTGGTAGATGCTTGTATGCGTTGTTTGCAGCAAACTGGCTGGATAAATTTTAGAATGAGGGCTATGTTGGTGTCATTTTTTTGTCATCATTTGTATCAAGATTGGAGAGATGGGGTGTATCATTTAGCACAGCTTTTTTTAGACTATGAACCTGGTATTCATTACCCACAATTTCAAATGCAGGCAGGTACAACAGGTATTAACACCATAAGAATTTATAATCCTATAAAACAGTCTAAAGACCACGACACTAAAGGGTTGTACATTAAAAAATGGGTACCAGAATTAGCTAATATTCCTGAACAATTTATTCACGAACCTTGGAAAATGACAGCTATTGAGCAAACACTTTACAATACTTTTATTGGTGAAGATTATCCTACACCAATTGTAGATTTAGAAGTAAGTGGAAAGGCTGCAAGAACAAGTATTTGGAATCACAGAAGTAATGAAGAAGTAAAAAAAGAAAACTACAGAATACTGGCAACTCATACACGAAAAAAGTCAACAGCCAAAAGTAAATCAAGTGAAACAAATTAAAAAAGAAAATCTGCCTACAAAAATTTGTATTGTTTGCAAGCGTCCATTTAGTTGGCGAAAAAAGTGGGAAAAAATTTGGGATGAAGTAAAATATTGTA
>JANYEB010000031.1 GCA_025363355.1 Chitinophagaceae bacterium
TTTTGTTTCCAATAATCATAGGTATTATTTTCTTGATTTACAAAACAATTTCTATTCATTGGAGTTTGATAATTGTGTATGTGGTTGGCATTTTAGTTCTTTCGTTTTTAGTTGGAGCTTTAAGCAAAAAAATTAAAAAAATTCAAGGTCAAATTGTTAAAGAAACTGGAGCATTGGCAGGCAGCACAACTGAAAGTTTACGCAATATTGAATTGATTAAAAGTTTAGGATTAACGCAACAAGAGGTGGCTCGTTTAAACAACAATACTTATAAAATTCTTGGTTTAGAATTATCAAAAGTTAAACGTGTTCGCAGCATCGCATTTTTACAAGGAACAACAGTTCACTTTTTAAGAATTTGCATCTTATTTATTCTTACTTGGTTATTATTTGGTAGCAAACTAAGTACAGGAGATTTAATTGCAATGCAGTTTTATAGCTTCTTTATTTTTGGTCCTTTACAAGAGTTAGGAAGTATTATTACTTCTTACAGAGAAGCAGAAACTTCTATTAACAATTTTGATGTTCTAATGAAAAAGCCGGCGGATCATCATCCATCAAATCCTGTTTTAATTGGTGATATTAACAAGTTAGAATTCAAGTCGATTTCTTTTCAGCATTTAACATCAAATTATAAAGCAATTGAAGATATTAGCTTTAGTGTAAAAAAAGGTGAAACTATTGCTTTCGTTGGACCAAGTGGAGCAGGCAAAAGCACTTTAGTAAAATTATTGGTTGGTTTATATCGCCCACAAGAAGGACAAATTTTCTATAATGAAGTTGGTGGTAATGATATTGATTTTGATTTGTTGCGTGGGCAAATTGGTTTTGTAACACAAGACACCCAATTGTTTAGTGGGACTATTAAAGAAAACTTATTATTTGTTGCACCAAATGCAACAGAAGATGATATTATGGAAGCTTTAAATAAAGCAAGTTGTCAAAATATTTTAGCCAAGGCCGATAAAGGTTTGGACTCTGTAATTGGTGAAGGTGGTTTGAAATTAAGTGGTGGAGAAAAGCAAAGACTTTCAATTGCTCGTTCACTCATTCGCAAACCAAGACTATTAATTTTTGACGAAGCAACATCTGCATTAGATAGTATTACAGAAGAAGCTATTAGTAATACCATAAGAAATATCTCTGCCGATAAAAATCAAATAACCGTTTTAATTGCCCATAGACTTAGCACAATAATGCATGCTGATAGAATTTTTGTGTTAGAACAAGGTAGCATTGTAGAAACAGGAAGTCATCAAGAATTGCTTGAAGAAAAAGGACTTTATTATGCTATGTGGAGACAACAAATTGGTGAAAGAAAAAAACTGGCACTTGTATAACCTTGACTATTATTTATTTAATTTACTATAGTTTATTAAAATATTTTGTTTTCTCCTACCTTTATCGAGCAAAAAAACTAACGTATGCTTAATCTCTCTAAATCAGTTGTTGCAGTTATTCTTGGTGGCGGTGCTGGTTCACGTTTATACCCACTAACTGCTAGTAGAAGCAAACCTGCTGTGCCTATTGCTGGCAAATACAGATTGGTTGATATTCCTATCAGCAATTGTATGAACAGTAATGTAAATAGAATGTTTGTACTTACACAATTCAATTCTGCATCGCTTAATAAACATATAAAAAACACTTATCATTTCAGTGCGTTCAGCACTGGTTTCGTTGATATACTTGCTGCAGAACAAACACCAGATAATCCAGGTTGGTTTCAAGGAACTGCTGATGCTGTTCGTCAATCATTAAGACATATTTCTACTTTAGAGTTTGAATACATTTTGATACTTAGTGGTGACCAATTATATCAAATGGATTTTACAGATATGCTACAAGCACATCAACAAAATGGTGCAGATATTTCTATTGCAACAATTCCTGTAAATGATAGAGATGCTCCTGAATTTGGTATAATGAAAACTAATGAAGAAAGTCTAATTACTTCTTTCATTGAAAAACCTAGTAAAGATGTTTTAGCAGATTGGATTAGTGATACTGGTGCTGATATGCAAAAAAAAGGAAAGCTTTATTTAGCATCTATGGGTATTTATATTTTTAACAAAACTGTATTAAATGAATTGTTGAAAGACAAGCATCCAGCAGCAACAGATTTTGGTAAAGAAATCATTCCAAATTCAATTATTGATTATAAAGTTAGCAGCTATCAATACAATGGGTATTGGACAGATATTGGAAACATTTATTCTTTTTTTGAAGCCAATTTAGAACTCACAGCTGATATTCCTTTATTCAATTTATTTGACAATACCAATGCTATTTTTACAAGAGCCAGAATGTTGCCTCCTGCAAAAATTAGTGGTACAACTTTAGAACAAACTTTGATTGCTGAGGGCTCTATTATACACGCTAGCAGATTAGACAAATGTGTTGTTGGTATTCGTGCAAGAATTGGACATGGCACAACTGTAAATAACAGCTATATTATGGGTAACGATTATTATGAAACCCTTGAACAAATGGCAGAACATCGCAAAAACAATTCCCCTTTAATGGGCATTGGTGAAAGATGTTTTATTAAAGATGCCATTATAGATAAAAACTGTAGAATAGGAAACGATGTTAGAATTCAAGGTGGCAAGCATTTAGCAAATGTTGATCATGAACTTTATACTGCTAAAGAAGGTATTGTTGTGGTGAAAAAAGGAGCTGTTTTGCCAGATGGATTTACAATTTAATCAATCTTATTAATCTTTCTAATAGTTTACATAATTTATAAAGCCTTATTTACTTGAGAGTATCAAATAAATAAGGCTTTATAAATTACATAAAGGAATTTTTATGGCATAAATAACTTAATGATATAATAAAAAATTGCTGCCATAAGTGCAGAAATAGGAATAGTGATAATCCAAGCCCATAGAAGATTAATAGTAACTCCCCAACGTACAGCACTTAATCGTTTTGTAGCTCCAACACCAATAATACTACCAGTAATTGTATGTGTTGTTGAAACAGGAATACCTAACCATTGTGTAATATAAAGTGTAATTGCTCCAGCTGTATCAGCACACACACCTTCAAGTGGGGTAATTTTTGTGATTTTGCTACCCATTGTTTTAATAATTTTCCAACCGCCACTTAACGTGCCTAAACCAATTGCTAAAAAACTACAGATTGGAACCCAAGAATATTGGGCTACAAAATCATTAAATGTTAGCTTAATTCCTTTTGTATTTTCCCAGTAAATAACAGCAGCACCAATGATTCCCATAACTTTTTGTGCATCATTTCCACCGTGTCCTAAACTTAAAGCAGCAGATGATAATAATTGAAAACGTTTAAATTTTTTCTCTGCTTTATAAGGGTTGCTGTTTTTAAAAAGGTTAACAACCAATATGGTTGTTAAAAACGCCATAAACATTCCTATAAATGGTGCAAGAAAAATAAATGAAAAAACTTTTGTAACCAATGTCATATTTACAACGTGCATTCCATTTACTGTAAAGCCTTTTGTGCAAGCAACTGCTGCACCCATAAACCCACCAATTAATGTGTGTGATGAACTTGATGGAATACCAAACCACCACGTAATTAAGTTCCAAGTTATAGCAGCTAAAAGACCTGCTAATATCACTTCTAAGTTAATGAAATGAGCATTTACAATTTTTGAAATACTATCACCAATTCCGAAAGAATGAAAAACATATTCTGCTAAAAAAAAAGCTGCAAAATTGAAAAAAGCTGCCCAAATTACTGCTTGAAATGGAGACAACACTTTTGTTGAAACAATATTCGCTATTGAGTTTGCAGCATCGTGAAATCCATTAATATAATCGAATATTAAAGCAAGAATTATTATTATTACAAGAGTAGGTAACATATTTATTTGAAGATTGAGGTTTGAAGATTTAAAGATTAGTTAAAAATATTTTCAAATCTTTAAATTGGAAATTTTCAAATTACTTATGCGTATTTAATGATAATAGATTCTATAACATTTGCAGCGTCTTCACATTTATCTGTAGCAGTTTCTAATGCTTGATAAATTTCTCTTTTTTTAATCACCTCTTTAAAATCATTCTCTTGCTGAAACAAACGTTCAATACTCATATCAAAAATATCGTCTGCTTGGTTTTCAATACTGTTTACTTTAATAAATGCCTCTGTCATTGTTCTGAGATGTTTCATATCTCTTAGACCATAAACTGCTTTTTTAATTTCAACTGTACCTTGTTCAACTAAGTCTGCTAATTTTTGAATGCCAATATCGTTTGGATTAACACTGTAGAAATTGATTTTTTTTGCAGAACTATAAATATAATCTGCAATATCATCTAGTGAAGAAGCTAAATAGTGAATATCTTCTCTATCAAAAGGAGTAATAAAATTACGCCCTAGCTCAGTAAAAATTTTATGAGTGTTTTCATCATTTCTATGCTCTAAATCTTCAAGCAATTTTATAATTGGAGCTCGTTTGTCATAATCAGGCTCAGCAACTACTTTTAGCAAAGTTTTTCCCATTTCATCTACAGTGTCAGCAACATCTTCAAACAATGCGTAGAAAATTTTATTCTTCGGCATAAATAACTTGCCAAAATTGTTTAGTCCCATACAGCTATTTTGTTGCAAAAGTATTGTTCAAATTTGCTAGAACTTCTACAAACCGAGAATTAATGATTTAGTAACATTCGATTAAAAAAGATGTAAATAAATGATTGCCTATTGAAAGTGTACTCCCTACATTTGCTATATAATCTTTTTTATGGTAGATGTTATTTTAGGACTTCAGTGGGGCGATGAAGGCAAAGGGAAAATTGTCGACTATTTTGCTCCAAATTACGATGTAATTGCACGTTTTCAGGGTGGTCCAAATGCTGGTCACACATTATACGTTAATGGAAAAAAAATAGTGTTGCATCAAATACCTTCTGGTATTTTTCATCAAGATAAAATTAACTTAATTGGCAATGGCGTTGTGCTTGATCCCGTTACTTTAAAAAGAGAATGTGACACAGTTGCTGCAATGGGTATTGATATAAAAAAGAATTTATTTATATCGCAACGCACTAATATAATTATACCAACGCACAGAGCTTTAGATAAAGCTAGCGAAGCCCAAAAAGGCGATAGCAAAATTGGTTCTACACTTAAAGGTATTGGACCAGCTTATATGGACAAAACTGGTAGAAATGCTTTGAGAGTGGGTGATTTATTAGACAAAAACTTTACTACCCAATACATCAAACTAAGATTAAAACATCAAAAACTTTTAGATAATTTTCATTTTAATGAAGATATAACAGCTTGGGAAGAAGAATTTTTTGAAGCATTAGAATTCTTAAAAACATTAAACATTGTTAATGGAGAATATTTTATTAATAAACATATTGCTGATGGAAAAAGAATATTAGCAGAAGGAGCTCAAGGAAGTATGCTAGATATTGATTTTGGAACATTCCCTTTTGTAACATCATCAAACACAATATCAGCAGGCGTTTGCACAGGTTTAGGCATTGCTCCAAAACAAATTGGAGAAGTAATCGGTATTACAAAAGCATATTGTACCAGAGTAGGTAGTGGCCCTTTTCCAACAGAATTATTTGATGAAGCTGGTGATGAACTAAGAAAAATTGGTAGTGAATTTGGTGCAACAACTGGTCGTCCTAGACGTTGTGGATGGATGGATTTAGTTGCATTGAAATTTAGTTGTATGATTAATGGTGTTACACAAATTGTAATGACCAAAGCTGATGTGTTGGATAGTTTTAAAGAATTAAAAGTTTGCACAGCATACAGTATTAATGGAGAGCATACGCAAGAAATTCCTTTTCAATTAGCTAAAGTGAATGCAGAGCCTGTGTATGATAATTTTAAAGGATGGAACGAAACTCCATCTATTAATATATCTAATGGACAAGCATTGCCAACAAATATGCAAGACTATATCAACTACATTAACTCTTATACTGGTGCTCAAGTGAAATACATTTCTAATGGCCCAGAAAGAGAACAAATTATAGTGTTATAATTCCGAAAGAAAAAATATAAAAAAAAGTATCGAAAATTTTGGTTGTTTAAACTTTCGGTTGAAATTTTACATCATCAAACAGTATTAAGCTATGGCAACGAAATCTGATAAAAGCAAAAAGCCTACAACAAAAAGTGAAGTTGTAGAGAGTGAAGAAAAACTTACTTCAAAAAAGAAAACACAAGCAGGAGATGATGACGATGATTTTGAAGATGAAGACGATGCTCCTAAAAAGAAAGATGCAAAAGCTTCTTCAAAAAAATCTGAAGACGACGATGATGATGCAGATGCAGAAGAAGTAAAAGACGACTGGGAAAAGACAGAAGATGAAGATAGCTGGGATCCTGATTTTGATGAGTTTGAAATCCCTAAATCTAAAGGCGGTGGCACAACAAAAAAAGCTGCAGGTGGAAAAAAATCAAGTGATGAAGATTTTGAACTTGATGAAGATTTTAAAGAATTTGATCTTTATAATGATAAAGGTGGTAGTGGATTTGACGATGACGATGACGATTTTTAATCCCATTCAATAATTTGAAAAGATTTACTGAAACTTTTCACGTAAGTGATATTAGTTTATTTAGGCAACAGATGTTAAGTTGGGCAAACCAATTTAGCATCTGTTGTTTTTTTGATAATAACAACTACAATTCTAAATACAACTCATTTGAATGCTTATTAGCAATAGAAGCAGTTGATACTTTCGAAATAATAGAAAATAGTGAGGAGGATATTCTTGCACTAAATCAGTTTATCCAGCAAAGAAAAGATTGGCTTTTTGGACACGTCTCTTATGATTTTAAAAATTCAATATTCCCTTTAACTTCTGGCAATCAGGACAAAACTTTATTTCCAAACCTTGTTCTATTTCAACCTAAAATTGTTATAAAACTATCTGACAATAGTATTGTAATTGAATCTCTTCATATCTCGCCAAAAGAAGTTTTTGATATTATTTCTGTAGAGAAAATTAATTCTCCAAAAGACAACTTTAATCAAGTAACTATTCAACCAAGAATTAGTAAAGAAGATTATATATCAACAATTGAAAAAATAAAACATCACATACAAATTGGTGATTGTTATGAGATAAATTTTTGCCAAGAATTTTTTGTAGAAAATGCAGATATCAATCCATTAAATATCTACAATAAACTAAACACCATCTCTCCTACCCCATTTAGTTCTTACTATAAATTAAATGATAAATATCTTTTGTGTGCAAGCCCAGAACGCTACATAAAAAAAATAGAAAATCAGATTATATCTCAACCCATTAAAGGAACAGCAAAGAGGAATTTAGAAAGTGTAACAGATGATATTGAGATAAAAAATTCATTACTGAAAAGTCAAAAAGAAAGAAGCGAGAATGTGATGATTGTTGATTTAGTGAGAAACGATTTAAGCAAAATTGCAACCAGAAATTCAGTGAAAGTGGACGAATTATTTGGCATTTACTCTTTTCCTCAAGTGCATCAAATGATATCAACAATTTCTGCTACACTAAAAGATAATATTGATTTTGGAGATGTGCTGAAAGCTACATTTCCAATGGGTTCTATGACAGGAGCTCCAAAGTATAAAGTGATGCAATTGATAGAACAATATGAACAAACTAAACGTGGCATTTATAGTGGTTGTGTTGGTTATATAACACCCGAAGGTGATTTTGATTTTAATGTTGTGATAAGAAGTATTATGTATAATGCAGAAACAAAATATTTAAGCTATCAAGTTGGTGGAGCCATTACACATTATAGTAATACTGAAGATGAATATGAAGAATGTTTACTAAAAGCAAAAGCAATGGAAAAGGCTTTGAAATAAAAAACCCCGCTTTTCAGCGAGGCTTTTCTTACTTACTAACCCATATAAACCAAAATCTTAATTACAATATTTATCAAACTCATTAATTAAATGCTGTGCAATCATTTGAGCTGAACGTCCTTCTATATTATGCCTTTCTACCATAGTTACCAAAGCACCATCTTTAAATAATGCAATTGCTGGTGAACTAGGAGGATAGGGCAATAAATGATTTCTAACTTGATTTACTGCAGCACCATCAAAACCTGCAAATGCAGTTGCTAATTTATCTGGTCTTTTTGTTGCATTTTGAACTGCTAATAAAACTCCTGGTCTGCAAGCACCTGCTGCACATCCACAAACTGAATTTATTACTACTAAAGTTGTCCCTTCACTTTTTAAAGTAGTATCAACTTGTTCTGCACTCACTAAATCTTCAAACCCATTTTCGGTTAATTCTGCCTTCATTGGCAATACTATTTCTGCTGGATACATCTTATTTAAATATTTTGACAAAGGTAAAGGGTAGTTTTTTCATATTGATATGACAATTTTCCTTTTTTCTTCACTCGAAAAAGACAATATGTCATTTAATAAAATAAAAATGAGACACAATGTCTTTATTTTGCCAGTGGAATGCAGTTTGCGAAATGCTTTTCACAAATAAATTATTAAAAACTAAAAATTAAAGTTATGACAATCGTAAAACACAGACCAGTTTTCATCAACAACTTATTTGATGAATTTTTCGGAAATCTTCCTTCTCAAACAGAAGTGAATCAATTTTCAACAGCAGTAAATATTCACGAAACCAAAGATGGTTTTCATCTTGAATTAAATGCTCCTGGAAGAAATAAAGAAGATTTTAAAATTAATCTTGAAAAAGGGTTATTAACCATTAGCTATGAAAAAACAGAAGAAACAGAAGACAAAGGCTATAAAACATTGCGAAGAGAATTTAGTACAAAAAGCTTTAGAAGAACTTTCGACATTGATGATAATATCAACATTGACGGTATTCAGGCTAAATATGAAAACGGTTTACTAAATGTTTTCTTACCAAAAAAAGAAGAAGTAAAAGTTCAGCCAAAAGAGATTAACATATTATAAGAACCCATCTTCTTCCTCTTTTATCGAGAGGATTTAGGTGGTCTTAAAAAAGTTTTCATATACAGTTGGTTTTGGTTATCCCGTTTCGTTTCCACGAAGCGGGATTCTTTTTTACTAAGTAGTCTGTCAAATTATCTATACTTATTTTCTATGGCAGAATACGCAGAATTTGCATTGTACTATTCTGCGTATTCACCGTTTTCTGCGAGCATATTAATATCATTTAGTTCTGCAAGAATGAATATATTAATCCTCCACATCATTCAACACATCTAAAATTGCTTTCACAAAATCGCTTACTAAATAACTAATCAGTTTTCCAGTTTGAGTATCATTTCTACCATCAGTTAATGTAGTTGCACCTTCACAAATGTGCAGATAAGCTGGTCTTGTTGTGCTGGCTGTATAGTTTATAAATTGTCTTGCGTTTTGTGAGCTAATACCAGATGGGCTTGTAGCACTACTTAAAGTATTTTCAATACTATCTAAATCCAATTCAATTCCACATAAAGTATCTTCTGTAAATCCAGCTGCGTGTGCAACAGCTTGCATAAAGTTTCTCTTCTCTTTAACAAAAATATCTTCGTAAGTAATGCAATCAATAAATGGATTATTCACCATATCCACCCATGTATTTTGAGTAATATAATTTTCGTGTAAGCCAATGATACAGTACTTTTCAAGATATCCATCTTCTTCAGCATATCTAAAACCATTGCCACTGTGTCTTCCTTCCATTGGTCTATAATCAGCGTGAGCATCTAAATTAATAGCATTTATTTCAGCAATATTTATAACACCTGCTTTGTGCCAACCTTTTGCTGCACCACGAATACAAGGATATGCATTGTTATGACCACCACCTATTACTATTGGCATTTTTCTGTTTTGTGTAATTAGGTGCATCAACTGCTCAACTTTAGCATCAACAGTATTTACAGCGTGACGATAAGCTAATAATTTCTCATCATCAGACTGAGCATTATTATCAATTAAACTAGCTATCTCACTAAAATCAAAATGCCCAAGTAATAAGATTTCCATTCCATCTAAAAAATCATTGCTTTGAATATTTAGAAATGATTGAAGAAAGGGAGTCCAAGCACTATCAGCTCCTCCAATGCCATTGTTTGCCTTTACACCAATATCTTCAGGTACACCAAACAAAACAAATTTTGCCTTGCTATTTTTAAGAGCAGCATCTAAGTCGCTAGTATTAGAAATTACTTGCAATCGCTCCCCCAACTTTGTTTCAAACTTTCTTATTTTAGTGAATGCAAGAACATCTTGTTTACTGTAGAATTTAAAATGTGAAAGCATAATATTTTATTTAATTTGAGTACAAGTGTATGTATAAAATTTAATAACCAAAAAAGAATCAATAAAGCGTTGCTATTCTTTTATAAATTGTGTTGCTTGATTCTTAGAACCTATAATAACTAAAGAATAAATACCTTTTGATAATGAAGTAATATTGATTGCAAAAACATTTTCTCCCACTTGTAATTGCTGTTGTTTTTGCTTTGCTATTTTACCTTCAAAACCCACAATTTGAATCAATACTTTTTCTTGTTTGTTACTTTTAATTTGAACATTTAAAACATCTTTCACTGGATTTGGACTAATGAGTAATATATCATTTTTACTGCCAAATAAAACATTCAAAGTATTGCTGTAAGTGATTTTCCCATCTTTTGTAAGGGCCTTTATTCTATATAGGTTTTCACCAATAACAGGACTTTCATCAATATAACTATAATCAGTTTTATTATTACTTATTGCCATTATTTTTTTTGGCTTAAAAACATCTTTTGGAACTGCTTTTTCTACCACATATTTATCAAAATTGATTTCATCTTTCATAGACCAGTTTAATTGCACATTGTTGTTATTTTTTGTTACAGTGAAGGAATTGAAAGTGATTGGTAAAAGCCCAAATAATCCTCCATTAATGCTGAGTTGGTTTATGTATAGATTTACGTTAGGATTTGAAGAGCTTATATACAATCGCAAAAATAAGAGTCGTTCATTACCAGTATTGATGTTATTATAGAAATTCAAATGGTTTAATATGTTATCTGGAATCGTGGCGTTGTCACTTGATATGTAAAAATCATTTCCTTTCTCTACCATTGCTTTTGGATGATATAAACTTTGGTAATTTAATGTTGTAAGTGAACTATCAAATTTATTTTGCAAAAAATTAAACTGATAATAATACCAATGTCCATTAACGTATTTATAATATTTATCTCCCATAGTCCATCCACCACAACTATAACTAATTGAATGAGGGTGGGTAGTATCCCAAAAAAAGAAAATTGAACTATCTACATACAAGCTACTATCATATAGATAAGGCGTAATTTTAATACTATCATTTGCTGCGTCTGTGTATGCACTTAAAATAAAATCTCTCGGGTTAAATACATCACAACCAAGTCCTTTAGTATAGTCATACTTAAATCCAAAAGGAAAATCAATATAAGCTCCTGCAGTTGCTGTGGTATCAGCAATTACAGACCAGCCTCCAATTGGTGAAGCAATTTTTTGAAAGCCATTTGCATATGTAACATTGGTTAGCTTTTGCCCAAATCTTTCACCTTTTGCTTTTAAATAGCCTGCTATGTAAGTTGGACTTGTATCGTTGGCTAATGACCAAGTTATTAAAGTATCTGATAGTTGGCAATATCCAAACTTAGAAATTAAAAGAACCATCATTCCTAAAAAAACAATCCTTTTCATAATCAGTTAGTTTTATGGTATCAAATCTAAGTTATTTAATTTTATTGCAATCGAAACCGTATTCACATTTCAAATTTTCGTTAGTATTATCAGCATCTATTCTATATTTTTTTACTTGCTTATCTCTTCAACGCTTACTTTTACGCCCGAAAACTGCTTACTAATGATCATAGGTATTTTAAAAGAATCACAAGGAGAAAACCGAGTTTCTCTTTTACCAGAACAAGTTGAAACGCTTACCAAGAGAAACATACAAGTTATTGTTGAAGATGGAGCTGGGGCAAACGCCTTTTCTAGCAATGATTTATACAAAGCAAAAGGTGCAACAATTGCTTCAAGAAACGAAGTGATGCAACAAGCCGATATGTTGCTTTGTATTAATACAACTGATGTAAGCAACGCAAAAAACAATATTGTTTTATTGGGTGCTTATCAGCCTTTATCTAATATTGATACTGTTAAAACTTGGGCAAGTAAAAATGTTACTTGTTTTAGTTTAGATATGATTCCTAGAACAACAAGAGCTCAAAGTATGGATGTATTAAGTAGCCAAGCAAATATTGCTGGTTACAGAGCTGTGTTGATTGCTGCATCTATGTTACCACATTATTTTCCAATGTTTATGACTGCTGCTGGAAGCATTGCTCCTGCAAAGGTTTTAATATTGGGTGCAGGTGTTGCAGGACTTCAAGCTATTGCTACTGCAAAACGTTTGGGTGCTGTGATTGAAGTGTTTGATACTCGCCCAGCAGTTAAAGAAGAAGTAATGAGTTTGGGTGCAAAATTTGTAGAAGTTGAAGGTGCTGCAGATGCTAGTAAAGCTGGTGGTTATGCAGTGGAGCAAAGCGAAGAATACAAACAAAAACAAGCAGCAAGAATTGCAGAAGCTGTTGCAAAAGCAAACGTGGTGATTACTACTGCACAAATTCCTGGTCGTCAGGCTCCCATTTTAATTACCAACGAAGTATTGGCTGCAATGAAAGCTGGTAGTGTAATTATAGATTTGGCAAGTGCAACTGGTGGCAACACACCTCAAACAAAAAATAATGAAACCGTGGTTACAGCAAATGGTGTAACTATTTTAGGTAATAGCAATTTACCAAGTGGAATGCCTGCTGATGCAAGTAAACTATATGGCAAAAATGTGTTGAATTTTATGCAATTGATTCTTACAAAAGAAGGAGAAATCAACCTGAATTTTGAAGATGATTTGGTAAAAGGAACCTGCATTACTTATAATGGAGAAATTACAAATGAGAGGGTGAAGGGTTTAGTGGGCTAATTTGAAATATTAGGCGTTTTAGTTGAAGCAAAAGTCATTTCAACTCGAACATAAGTCGTTTTAACTCGAACATAAGTCGTTTCAACTTGAATGAAAGTCGTTTCAACTCGAACATAAGTCGTTTCAACTCGAACGAAAGTTGTTTCAGCTTGAACAAAAGTCGTTTCAACTTGAACAAAAGTTGTTTCAGTTTAAACAAAAGTTGTTTCAGCTTAAACGAAGACAATAATTTAGTATAAATAAACTGTGTAATCAATGTTAGATTTTATTCAACAACATCAAGAGATGATTTACGTAGTAATCTTAATGATTTTCTGCGGTATAGAAATTATTGAAAAAGTACCAAGCGTGCTACACACACCTTTAATGAGTGGTGCCAATGCCATTCACGGTGTTGTGATTATTGGAGCCATCATCGTAATGGGTAAAGCTGAAAGTGATAATTACTTAGCATTAGCGTTAGGTTTCGTAGCTGTTATTCTTGGAACATTAAACGTGGTGGGTGGATTTGTAGTAACTGATAGAATGTTGGAAATGTTTAAGAAGAAAAAGAAGTAGTTAGTTATCATTACAAAAAACAATTCTTTTAATAAATTTATGAGAAAAATTGTCATCATTATCTTTTTAGCGTTTGTTACAAATAGTTTAAATGCTCAATTTGAAATAAACTACCCTCGTTGGTACAAAAAGACTAAGGTAAATATGCTGTATGCCAATATTGGTAGCATAGATACCAATGCTGCGTATCCAAAAAAACTAATGTCAGTGATAAGGGAGAGTTGGAAAATTTCGCCAGTTAGTTTTATCAGCGGTGTTAAAAGTAATTTACTGGTTGAAGGCAATCTGTTTTTAGAGCTAAACAAAATGAACAGTGCTTACCTTGAAAACATACAAAATGATGTAATTACTTACAAAACAGAATCAGAATTGCAAACCAAGCAAGCAATGAACAAAAGCACAAATGAATTTCTTAAAGCATCTGCAGAAACCTTTTATTTTTTGAATATATGGACAGTAGAAGGACATAAAAAACATTACTACTGGGATGATTTATTTGATGTTGCAAAAACCAGCTTCTTTCCTAAACATTATTCAGGCATTTTAGCCCTTCAGGAAAAAAAAGGACCTGTAATTACTGCAAGTATCGGAAATCATATTCCGAGAGAACCAGTTCCTTTTTTAACCAAAAACATATTTGACTCTGCAATTACAAATGCTTATTTAAATGCTACTTTAGGCAATATAAAAAATATGGTTCAAAGGATTAATGACCTTTTACAAAACAACAAGGAAATGTCATTAACGAAGGATATTATTGATAAGCAAGAAATAACTAAACTTAAAACTGACACTTTATATGTGCCAAATTATTGGTATGGAGACCCTGGTACCTTCATAGAGATGAAGGCTTATTCAGATGCAGATCTAGAAGCAACAAAAAAGGAGATGAGAGAAATTTTTGAGGGATATACATACAACATTAAAATCATACCAAGGCAAGAATTGAGCGATATGATTGTAAATGCAAATAAAAGTTTCTATTATTTGAACTGGGTACAAAATTCACTAGAGAAAGTAGTCAATATTATAGATGGTTATACTGGCAAAATTATTTATTCTGAAAACGTAAATTTATCTATGTTACTTAAACCAAAAGATGTTAAAAAAGTTGTTAAGGCAATAGACTAGTTTACATCATACATTATTAAAAAAACGTGTCTTAGTGCCTTTTTGGCAAATAAAAATAAAAAAAATGGAATTAAATATTCTTACACTTTGTTACTTAATTGGAAGTATCACTTTTATTCTAGGTTTAAAAATGTTATCAAACCCTGCAACTGCAAGAAAAGGGAATCTCGTTGCAGCAGGCGGCATGACAATAGCTATTTTTGGTACCATATTTTTATATGAAGAAAATGGAGCAAAGCTTGGCAATTACCCTTGGATTTTTGCAGCTTTAGCAATAGGTGGTATCATTGGAACAATGGCTGCCAAAAAAGTTAAAATGACTGCAATGCCAGAAATGGTAAGCCTTTTTAATGGAATGGGTGGTGCTTGTGCTGCATTAATTTCTTTTATAGAATTTGGTCATCACGTAAAAAATATAGCAACTGAAGCACCTTCAACAGGCACTTTAATAACCATTATGGTTGGGCTTGTAATTGGCTCTATTTCTTTTGCAGGAAGTATGATTGCTTGGGGTAAATTAAATGGTAAACTAAAAGATTTTTCTTTCCCAGGTCAGCACATATTCAACCTTGTTTTATTGGCTGTAATTGTTGGTCTTGCTGGATATTTAACAACAAGTCTTTCTGCTGATAACTATTATTTATTTTATGTTATTGCTGTTTTGTCGTTGGTGTATGGTGTGTTTTTCGTGTTCCCAATTGGTGGTGCCGATATGCCTGTTGTTATTTCTTTATTAAACTCTTTTACTGGCGTTGCTGCTGCTTGTGGTGGATTTTTGTATGATAATAAAGTAATGCTTACAGGTGGTATTTTAGTGGGTGCTGCTGGAACATTGTTAACTATGTTAATGTGTAAGGCAATGAACAGAAGTTTGAGCAATGTATTAATAGGAAATTTTGGAGGAAATAAATCTGGTGGAGCAGCAAGTGGCTCTACACCACAAGGCAATTACAAAGAAATTTCTTTAAGTGATGCTGCAACTGTTATGGCTTATGCCAATAAAGTAATCATTGTTCCTGGTTATGGATTAGCTGTTGCACAAGCACAACACACTTGCCACGAGCTTGAAAAATATTTAGAAGAAAAAGGTGTTGAGGTTAAATATGCTATTCATCCTGTGGCTGGTAGAATGCCAGGACATATGAACGTTTTGCTTGCAGAAGCTGATGTTAGTTACGATAAACTAATGGAAATGGAACAAGCAAATGATGAGTTTAAATCTACTGATGTGGTGTTGATATTAGGAGCAAATGATGTGGTAAATCCTGCTGCTAAAAACGACCCAAGTTCTCCTATTTATGGAATGCCAATTTTGGAAGTTGAGAATGCTAAAACAGTCATCGTTAATAAACGTAGTATGAAACCAGGTTATGCTGGTATTGAAAACGATTTATTCTTTCAACCAAAAACTTCTATGCTTTTTGGTGATGCTAAAAAAGCGTTGCAAGATTTATTGGCAGAGGTGAAGAATGTGTAGTCACAAAACACACATCCTAAAAAATATTTATTTACTATTAATATCTGGCACAACCACTAAACTTTCGTTTCCATCAACGCCAATACTTTGCACTGCAAAAAAATAATTATCCTTACTATAAGGAAGTTGAAAAGAGGTTGTTGTTGTAAATATTTTCTTTTCCCAAAAAGCATTGGTAGTTTCTCTCATTAAAATATAATAACCTTTCAATAGCCCTGTTTTAGGGGCTTTCCAACTAAGTTGTGTATAATTACTTAACCTTTTGGTTTCTATTTTTACTTCAATAGGCATTGGTGGTGCTTTAGCAAGATTAGCAAGATTGCATAAATTAATGGCTGTGTTTTTACGCAAATATTCGTAATCAATATGCTGTTCTACATCGCCATATTCAATATTATTTTCTATTCTTACATCCTGATGCTGGCGAGTATAATTTTCGTTCATTTCAGTAAATCTAACTGCTGCAAAGCCTTGCTCTACAAAGGGTGTATGGTCTCCACCTCTTAAAAATCTATCATTTCTATACACCAGTTTTACCTCAATATTGGCAACATATCGTTCACCAATTTCCTTTATATACCTTGCTAATTGCCTTGCTTTGCCATCATTTTCCCAACCCATTTGACGTATCAGCTTAGCTTGCTTTTCAGTTTCATAAGCGGGTAATCCTTCGCTAAAAACTCTAATTTTAGTATTGTCAATAATATTGGTTTCATTACTGTTATTGCTGCCCATAATATCATTATTTAAAACAGCTTCAATTTGCCAACCTTCTTTTTTTGCTTTATTAGCAAGATAATAAGCACCTAATAAACCTTGTTCTTCGCCACTTACAGTAACAAAAATAATAGTAGCAGCAAATTGATGTTTACTCATAATTCTGGCACATTCAATTACTGCTGCACTGCCACTACCATCATCATTTGCACCAGGTGCATCATTAATTCTATCCATAACATTGCTTCTCATATTATCAAGATGTCCACTAATAATAAACACCCTTCTATCAGCAGTGTCTGTACCTTTTAATACAGCCATAACATTGCCCAAAAGAGTAGTGCTATCAATTCTTTTGCCATTAGGCAATAAAGTTGTAGTGTCTATAAAAGCAGTCAATCTTCCTTCGCTATTTTTTGCAAACGAATTAAATTTACTTAACACCCAATTGCGTGCTGCACCAATACCACGTTTAGGATTTGTTTGAGTGCTTAAAGTATTTCTTGTACCAAATGCAACCAACTTTTTGATGTAGGATTGAAGCGAATCTTTATTTACTTCACTAACCATTGTTTCAATTTCAGCATCTTTTTGTATGATGGTTTGAGTAAACGATTGTACTGAAATGAATAACAAAACGACGAATAATATTTTTTTCATAATAATATTTTTTGTAAGATTTGATGTCAAAGTTGTTTAAATTACTCTGCAAAAATAAAAGAGACTGCCTCATAAGTTTGAGGCAGTCTCTTTTATTTTTATGTTTCATCTTGTTCAGTAATAACTTACTTAACAGTGGTAGCATCATCAATCAAGAATACCAGATTACTGCGGTGAGCTTTGGTTTCTTCATTAGCCGAAACTGCTGTTGCTAATTTAGTTTTAATTTTCTTTAAAGTGTAACGAGCAGCAGAACGTGCAATATCATCTGCTGCACCTTTACCTTCTGTAATTTGTGCTAATACATTTACATAAATGGTTTGTAAATTTTGACGATATACGTTTACATTACTTGTAATATCTGCATCAAAAATACCTTTAGTTAAATCACTCATTACATCTGCAACGCTATAAGTATTGCCATATAGACGAGTATTGGTAATACGTTGCATTGTATTTGGATGTAGGATATGTGCTAATGCTCCACTTGCTTGCATTGCCAGCACATTACTGCTGATTCTAAAATCTTCACCAGCACCTTGATCATAGCCTCTACGTTGACGTTGCAAATAAGGAAACACTTGTGCATCCGCATCATAAGCGTTAGGAGCAAACACATACTTGCTTAATAATTCCATTGCTTTTTTTTGTGTAGCAACTGGTGTTGGTGTCATTGGTTTGTTGCCACTTTTTTGTTCTGGTTGACTTCTATCAATATACACACCACCAATATATCTACTTAAAGCACTTGTCATATCAACTCTTTGGCGATTAACAGTACCATATCTTGCACGTAACTCTGCATAAGACTGATTAGGCTTGGCATATTTAGCAACTAATTTACCCATTAAATTATTTACCAATTTGTATCTATCTTCTGCATAAGTCATCATATCATTAGTAAAGTCATTTACGTTTACTCTTGGGTCAATACCTTTTCCTGGAGAACGCATATCATCACCATCATTACCAAAAATCAAATAAGGCTCATTGCTACGAGAAAGTATTTTGTTTAGCCCATTCTCTTCATCATAACTATTCTCAAATTGTCTGTAACCATACTCAATTGCCCAACCATCATAAGGTCCAGATTTAGTAGTATAATAATCTCCTTGCTTTGTTTTATCTAAAGCAACATTGATAGATGGATAATCCATCACACTACCCATTGTTCCAATTTTACGAGTAATTTCTTTATTACTAGCTTCAGCAGGAGAAAGCATTTGGCTGGCTTTCATATTGTGCATTAAACCCATTGTATGCCCCATTTCGTGCATAATTAAATAGGTTAAGAATTGCTTGTGCATTTCTTTCAGCTCAGTTTCATTTGCGTCATTTGCTTCTAAAGCTGTTAAGCCAGTAATAAACTGTGCTTTTAATTCTTGAGCCATTGTGCAATTGTTAAAATGGCTATCATTATGTGTTTTCCAAGGCATTGGGTTATTATTTGTTTCAGCAGCAACTGATCCATTATATAACTCATCGAAAATAGGTGTTGCACTTCCACTAAACCATTCTACTGTAATATCGGCACCTAGAATTTGTCCTGTTCTTGGATTGGTAAAACTGGGTCCGATTGCTCCATAACCAGGTTGTGCAGATGCAACCCAACGAATTACATTGTAACGAATATCTGCAGGATCCCAAGTTGCAGTATCTGGCATAATTTTCATTTGCACTGCATTTTTAAATCCAGCTTTTTCAAACGCTTCATTCCATTTCATTCCAGCATCAACAATCGTTTGGCGATATTCAACTGGCGTTGTATTTTCTACCCACCAAACAATTGGTTCAACAGGTTCACTTAATGCAGCAGCAGGATCTTTCTTAACCAAATTCCAACGATGAATCATATCTTTATAAGGCACAGGGCTCAAGCTTGTTTGATTGGTAACCTGATCCATAAAATAACCAACTCTTTGATCATCTTTACGTGGTTTAAACCCATTGTTGGGCATTTCAATAAAACTGTGCTGCATTCTTACTCTTACATAACGTGGGTCTGTAACATCAGCAGCACCAACAATTGCATTTGGATTATCGTAAGCCATATCTACCACAACATCTGTGTTGTTAGGAAAAGAACGAATGGTATTATATTTTGATTTAGAAGAGTTTAATTGACCTAACCCAAACGTTAGTCCACCACCAAAAAATGACGGTAAACTTGGTGGTTTTACTGGGTCTAATTTCTCACTAATAAACAATCCATCACCACTAACTAAATAGCCTAATGAATCTTCAACAGCAAACTTATCTGCATAAAAAACAGCCTCCGCTTTATCAACATTTGCTGTTTTGCTAATGGCATTGTTTTTATCGTAGTAAAAATCGGTATTTACTAACTGAAACTCAATCTTATCAAAGGCTCTAACCATTTTAAACACAGCTGTTGAGCGAATCATATTCTGATTTAAAAACAAAGCAGTTGGCCCATTAATAGAAAAACTTTGATAAATAAATTCTTTATCTAATTGGTCTTTTTTAATATAGACTTGAACACTACCTGTTGCAGTATCTTGATACAATGTAAAAAGACCTTCGTGCTTAGTTGTACCTTTGGTCTTTTCGGCAACTGTAGTTTTTTTAGATGCTCCTTTACTTGTGTCTTTGGAAACTTTTGCCATAGTTTCCATCTTTGCTTTAATAGCTTCCATATCTAGAGGCATTTGAGCATTGGCTCTACCAGCTAAGCAAAAAGCTGGAATAGCAATTAATAAGATTTTTTTCATTGAGTTATTTTTAGGTAGTAAATGTAGAAAATAAAGTTTGATGAAAAAATGAAATGTATAAATGGCAGAAGTATTATTTAAGAGGTTGATTGAAAAAAAAGTTTGTTCTTTGCCAAGTATAAAAAATAACCTTTGCTATGACTAGAATTCCAGAATCAGAATTAATCATCAACAATCGTGGTGCTATTTACCATATTGATTTACGCCCAGAAGAATTAGCTGATACCATTATTACAGTTGGAGACCCAGACAGGGTTGCTGTTGTAAGTAAATATTTTGATAAGATAGAAGTACAGCGTCAACACAGAGAATTTATTGCTCACACTGGTTACATTGGCAATAAAAGAATCACTGTAATATCTACAGGTATTGGACCAGATAATATAGATATTGTTTTAAATGAATTAGATGCTGTTAAGAATATAGATTTTGAAACAAGAACAATTAAACAAGAGCTGTCTCCTTTAACCATTATTCGTTTAGGAACTTCTGGATCATTGCAAGCAGATATTCCTGTAGATAGTTTGGTTGCTGGAACACACGGTTTAGGATTAGATAATCTGATGCACTATTATCGTTTACAAATGAATGATGAAGAACAACAATTAATGCAACATTTTGTAGCACACACACAACTTACAGGTGCTGTTCAACCATATATTAGCAGTGCTGGTTCAAGTGTTTTAAAACATTTTGTAAATGGATTTCATAATGGCATTACTGTTACTTGTCCTGGTTTTTATGGGCCACAAGGAAGAATTTTAAGACTTGGCTTAAGTAATCCAACATTGGTTGAAAACCTTACTAGCTTTAGTTATGGCAATCATCG
The DNA here is from genome assembly GCA_025363355.1 of Chitinophagaceae bacterium. Taxonomy (GTDB): domain Bacteria; phylum Bacteroidota; class Bacteroidia; order Chitinophagales; family Chitinophagaceae; genus CAIVPM01. The sequence continues at coordinate 21,049 of JANYEB010000031.1, forward strand.
CATCAGCAATTTTGAAATGGAAACAAGTGCTATTTATGGCTTAGGAAAACTATTGGGTCACCAATGTTTAAGCATTAATGTAATTGTTGCAAATCGTGTTAGAAAAGAGTTTAGTAAAGATGGTGCTGCTGCTGTTGAGCATTTGATTAAAACTTGTTTAGGCGTAATTCGTGAGTTATAAATCAGGATTTTTTATTCGTAAGTAAACGTGAGTTTATTTCGTGAGTTAGACACTAGTTTGTTAGGAGTTTTATTCATTGGTTTGTTTTTTATTTCAATATAATTTTATGCTGCAACTATCACATAAAAAATTAGATGTATATAAAATCACGCTTCTTCTTATTAAAGAAATATACACTATCACAAAAGAATTTCCAGATGCTGAAAAATTTGCATTAATTACGCAACTTAGACGTGCTTCTGTTTCTGTTTGTTCCAATATTGCAGAAGGGTCATCACGAAAAACAGATGCAGAGAAAAGAAGATTTTTAGAAATATCAAGAAGCTCGTTAGTAGAAATTGATACACAAATTGAAATTGCATTAATGCTAAATTATATAAAAAAAGAGAATATTGTTGAACTTGAAAGCTGCATAAGCAGAGTATTTCAGATGCTTTCAAAAATGATTGTGATATTAGAGACAAAACTTGATAAAAAATAAGCTCACGTTCAACTCACGAACTAAAATTTACGATTAACTAACGAATAAAGACTCACGAAAAATGCAATTAAACTTTTCAAAATATCAAGGCACAGGAAATGATTTTGTGGTAATAGATAACAGACAAAAAAATATTGAACTTAGTACTGAACAAGTGAAGCTTTTATGTGATAGAAAGTTTGGGATTGGGGCAGATGGTTTAATGCTTTTGCAAGAAAAAAAAGGCTACGATTTTGAAATGATTTACTACAATGCCGATGGAAAAATTGGTTCAATGTGTGGTAATGGTGGCAGATGCTTAACTCAATTTGCTTTTGATTGTGGCATTAGAAAGGAGAAATATAATTTTACTGCAAGTGATGGTGAACACGAATCTTTTTTTGCTGATAATGGATGGATTCATTTGAAGATGAAAGATGTTGATACAATAGAAAATTTTCACGGAGATTATATTTTAAATACTGGCTCACCTCACTATGTGAAAACAGTTAATAATATCAATGAATATGATGTTTTTAATGAAGGAAAAGAAATTAGGTACAGCAAAGATTTTACAGAATCTGGCATCAATGTAAATTTTGTTGAACAAACTGGAGAAGACAATATTTATGTTAGAACGTATGAGCGTGGTGTAGAAAATGAAACCCTAAGTTGTGGTACTGGTGTTACTGCTAGTGCTTTGGTTTTTTATCATAACGAAGTTGGTTTTAACAGAATAGAAGTTGAAACTTTAGGGGGCAAACTTGCAGTAGAGTTTGATAAAACTATTGATGACAAATTCGAAAACATTTGGTTGTGTGGAGCAGCAACTTTTGTTTTTAATGGAACAGTAAGTTTATAGTTTATGGTTTTACAGTTCATTGCCAATATATAATTTAATGCTAATAAAAACTGTCAAAACAATAACGATAAACAGTAAACTATAAACGACTAAAAATGATACAATACTTTAAAAATATAGATAACCAAACTGTTGAAATTGATAAGCCAGAAGATGGCGTTTGGGTTAATCTTGTTCCTCCATTTAAAGAAGAAGAATTTGTAGATTTAAGTGATCAACTTGATATACCAATTGAATTTTTAAGAGATTCCTTAGATATAGATGAAAGACCACGTTTTGAGCTTGCCGATAATGTAAAATTTTTGGTTATTAAAACACCAACAGAGAATAACTCTTTCAACGAAAGTGATGCATACTATATCACCATTCCAATTTGCATCATTTTAACCCATAATCATATTGTAACAGTTAATTCATTTGATAACGGAGCCATCAAAAAATTTCTACATACTTTTCAAAAACGCCATCCCGATAAACGAAGTATGATGGTGCTGAAAGTGTTTGAAAAAATTGTACAAAATTTTTTAGAATATCTAAAAGAGATTAATCAAAAACGTAATCAATACGAACAAAGCTTGTATGATAGTAATAGTAATGTTGACTTGCTAAAACTACTCAGAATTCAAAAGAGTTTGGTTTATTTTGTTACTGCACTTCGCAGCAATGAAATGCTAATGATGAAATTAGAACGAACGAACTTTTTGCAGTTAACAGATGATGAAAGAGAGTTCTTGCAAGACCTTATTGTGGATACAAGTCAGGCACTTGAAATGGCAAATATTTACACTAATATTTTAAGTGGAACGATGGATGCTTTTGCAAGTATCATCAGCAACAATTTGAATACAGTGATGAAGCGTTTAACATCAATCACTATCATCCTTTCATTGCCCATTTTAGTAACAAGTATTTATGGGATGAACGTTGATATACCTTATCAGCATAGTAATCACGCCTTCTATATTCCAGTTGTAATTTCACTAATTGTATCCATCATTATCTCTGGATATTTTATGAAAAAGAAATGGTTTTAGAATTATTTAATAGTTTTATCCCTTTCTAAAAGCCCATTTCATAATTTCTTTCCAAGTTACTTTTTTGCCATACATCAAAATTCCTGTGCGATAAATTTTTCCAGCAAACCAAGTTGTAGCAATAAAGCCAACAACTAAAAATACCATACTTAAAACTAGCTGCAAAACAGTTACTCCATCTGGCACACCATGAGCAATTCTTGCCATCATTACTATAGGTGATGTAAGTGGAAATAAACTACCAAATATTGCTAAAGGAGAATTAGGTTCATTAACAGCTTGCATCATAATTACCATTGCAAAAATTATTGGCATTGTTATAGGTAACACAAGGCTTTGAGCATCTTGTGGATCTTCGTTTACAGTGCTACCAACTGCTGCAAAAAGTGAAGCATATAAAAAATATCCTCCTAAAAAATAAAACACAAAACAACCAAGTATTAAAGGAATATTTACTCCGCTTAAAGCAGCACTTAAATGGTTGGTTGCTCCACTATTTTGTAGTGCATTAGTTGCTGCAACCATTCCTGGTTGTATTGGTTGGCTTTGCATTTGATGCAATAAATCTGGGAATATTAATGGCAACAAAATATTCAATCCCATTACCAAAACAATCCATATTAAAAACTGAATTAAGCCAACAGAACCAATGCCTAGAATTTTCCCCATCATTAGCTGAAATGGTTTAACACTGCTAATAATAACTTCAGCAATACGATTGGTTTTTTCTTCCATAACACCACGCATTACCATTGTACCATAAATAAAAAGAATAATATAAATCAAGAATCCTGAAATCAATCCTACAATGTAACTAACCTGAGATTTTTCACTTCCTTTTGTATCGCCAGTTACACTTGCAAAAATAATTTCGTTGGTATGTTGCAAACTATCCAATTTATCTTTAGAAACATTTAAACCTAATAACAATTTATTTTCTTCTAATACTTTATTAATGCGTCTTTCAATTTTTTCTTGTGTTAAAAACCCAACACTTTTTGCAGATACAATATGTAAAGAATCTTTGTTTTCAGCAATATTAAAACTGCTAGGAACTAGAATATATGCGTCATATTTACTGCTCTTTAATTGTTTGTCTAAACTATCTTTGGAAGTGTTATTGACAAACGAAAAAATAATTTCTCCATCTTTATCTTTCAAAGCACCTTTAAAAATATTTGCCTGATCGGCAACAGCAATTTTAAAGTCTTTTGCGTTTTTTACAGTGAAGAAAATAATCAATGCATACAACCCAAAAATCAATAAAGGCAGGCCAATAGTTGTTAGCAGAAATGTTTTCTTTTGAACACGAGTTAAAAATTCACGTTTAGCTATTAGTAATATTTTGTTCATTATTTGCAGTTAAAAGTTATTGATCGATTCGTTAATTGGAATATTAACTTACTTATTAATTGACTTTTTGAAAAGCCCTTGTGGTAGATTTTGTTCCTTCTACTAAATCAATAAATATTTCATTTAGTGATGGCAGCATTTCATTAAAGGATTCTATTGTGCAACCCTGCTGCAGAAAGTGTTGTAGCAAATCATTGCTTTTAAATCCTTCGTTAATTTTAACAACAAATTCGTTTGCTTTACTGTCAACTATCGTAAAAGAATTATTAGTAGCATTTGCAGGAATTTCTGTCAACTTGATTTTAAATTTGTTTTCTTTGAATTGTTGTTTAACCTCTTGTACTGTTCCATCAAGAATTTTTTTGCCAAGATTTACTAACACAATTTGATCACAAATTTCTTCAACCTGTTCCATTCTATGAGTACTGAAAATAATAGTACAACCACGTTGTGCCAAACCATAGATTTCATCTTTTATAAGATTAGCATTTACTGGGTCTAATCCACTAAAAGGCTCATCAAGAATAATCAATTTCGGTTCGTGTAAAACAGTTGTAACAAACTGCAATTTCTGGCTCATCCCTTTACTTAAATCTTCTACTTTTTTATTCCACCAAGACTCCATTTCTAATCTCTCGAACCAGAATTTTATTTTTTGTAAAGCATCTGCTTTACTTAATCCTTTTAGTTGAGCAAGGTATAAAACCTGCTCTCCTATTTTCATTTTTTTATATAAGCCACGCTCTTCAGGCATATAGCCAATTTTTACACAATCGTTAAGTGCATCAAATTTTTTACCATCGAAAATAATGTTACCACTATCAGGATAAAAAATTCCAGTAATCATTCTTATTAAAGTTGTTTTGCCAGCTCCATTAGGACCTAACAAACCAAATATGTTACCTTGAGGAATTGTGAAAGAAATATCATCTACAGCTTTTTGTGTAGCAAAATATTTTTGTAGATTTTGTAGTTCAAGAATGTTATTCATATTAATTAAATTATGAGTTATGGGTTATTAATTATGGATTAGAAGGGTTTAATTTAAAATGAATTAAGCTTATAAATTCAGCATTCAAATTCATCATTCTTAATTTTAAAGCTACCAACTACCACTTGCACCACCACCACCACTGCTTCCTCCTCCAAAACCTCCAAATCCGCCACTATCGCCACCTCCAAAACCTCCACCTCCTCCAGATCGTCCCCAACCACCAGAATTAAACAGCAAAGGCAGAATTAAATCGCTTGCACTTAACCCTCTGTTTCTGTAACCACCATTTCTACCACCACCTCCTTTTATAATTGAAAGAACAATTACGATGATTATAATGATAATAATTCCAATAATATTACCACCACCACGTTCTTTATTTCTCTCTGTTTTTACCTTATATTCTCCAACAGCAGCTTTTGATAAATTATCGATTGCTGCATTAATGCCACCGAGATAATTACCTTGTTTAAATGCTGGTTTTATATAATTGTTAATAATGTCATTTGCTGTAACATCTGGTATTGCACCTTCTAAACCATAACCAACTTCAATTCTAATTTTTCTATCATTAACAGCAACCAAGATTAAAATACCGTTATTTGTTTTCTTATTACCAATACCCCAATCTCTGAATGTTTTGTTGGCAACTTCCTCTATAACTTCTCCATTCATCGATGGAACAGTAACCACACAAATCTGATTGCTGGTACTATCGTCTAAAGCAACCAATTTTCTTTCAAGTGCTTGCCTGTCTTGACTTGCAAAAACATTGGCATTATCAACAACTAAACTTGGCGGATTCGGTTTAGGTAAAACTTTTTGTGCAGCAACTTGCAAACACAAAAAACTAAATAATATGTAGAGTAATTTTTTCAAGTAATTATTTTCTTAAGATGGATAATGGTCTATAAACTATGGACTAAATTATTTTCCAAAAACAATATCATCGGGCAATTCGTTTACATCATTTTTTTGATAAGGAAAATGTTGATGTAAAGCCTCACCAATTTCCTTAACAACGGTTGCAATACCCTCAACAAAATCTTCTCTATTAAAATGCTGCAACATTTGTTTCAATTGCTCATCCCAAAATTTTTGTCCTACTTTTTCATAAATACCAGCATCACCAAAAATGGCTAATTGTCTGTGCTTAAGAGCCACATAAACAATGACAGCATTTCTTTCTTCTGTCTTATGCATATCCAACTTTTCAAACAATTCTTTGGCTCTATCGATAGCATTTACATAACTGCATTTACTTTCAATAAATACTCTTACTTCTCCACTAGTTTGTTTTTCAGCTTGCTTAATAGCAGCCACAATAACATTTTTTTGATGTGGAGTGAAATAGTCTTCAGCTTTATTGCGAAACCAATTGAACATTGAAATAGTTATAAATGATGAGTTATGAATTTACAATACGTCTTCTAGCTCTTGTTAAATAAAGAAAGCCTGTGATAACATTGAAACATAAAAATCCAAATAACCACAAACCTCTTTCAAAGGGATTTATTTTTTTTGAACTGAATATTTCAATAATTGCAAGTACAATAAAAATTAGTGAAACAAGCAATCCAATTTGAAAAAAGGTTGAAGCATTTAATTGATGCATAATTTTTAAATATGCACCATAAATAGTTATTGCCGAACCACCAAAATAGCTAATTGCCATTATGGATGTTTTATTGAATTGCATACTTTTAGTTTAAAAATTGCCACAAAGGCACTAAGACAAAAAATTTAAGTATCGTGCCATCGTGCCTTTGTGGCAAGAAGAATTATTTAATATTAAAATTAATATCTGGTGCTTTATCACTTCCTGCATCTGCTTTGTAGTAAGCTTTTTCTTTGAAATGGAAGATTCCTGCAAAAATGTTGTTAGGAAATTTTACCACTTTTAAATTGAAGTTTTTTACATTAGCATTATAGTCTTGACGAGCTACGTTGATTCTGTTTTCAGTTCCCTCAATTTGTGCTTGAAAATCTTGAAAAGATTTAGTAGTTTTTAAATCAGGATAAGCTTCTGCAACAGCCATTAATCTTCCAAAACTGCTTTGTAATTGACCTTGTGCTGCTTGATATTTAGCAAGTGTTTCTGGGTCGTTGATATCAACTTTAATTTGTGTAGCAGAAGCTCTTGCTGCTAATACGTCTTTTAAAGTAGATTTTTCAAAATTGGCAGAACCTTCAATGGTTTTAATAACACTTCCATAAAGATCTGTTCTGCGTTGATAATTAGTTTCTACATTACTCCAAGAATTTTTAACTTCTTGATCGCCTCCTGCTAAACCATTGTAGCTATTGCAACCACATCCTCCAAGAAATAAAATAAAAACTCCAATAACAATAAGTGTGAGATTTTTCGTGCTCATAATTTCAATTTTTTTTAAAGATAATTGTTTGTGTCTGATGACTCCTTTTTATTACAAAGCAAGTACCAATATTTTTTTAATGACAAAATAGCTGCTATTTATTGCATTGATTTTTGCGTTTCATTAAAAGTTTACTATGGTTAATGAAATCCCCAGAAAGTAAGAAATATTAAAATAATGGGAACTGCAACAACCAAAAAAGCAATAATTAAATTCAAAATCGCTTTACCAATTGAAAATTGTTGCACTTCGGATATTCCAATTACAGAGAGCACCAATGTCCATATTCCTAATATTGATTCAGCAGTGCGAAAACCATAAGTTAATATACTTTCAACCAAATTACTTTCGCCAAATAAAAGTTTAGGAATTACTAATATCAACCCTGCAATTGATGGAATTGTAGCATAAGCCAATACTCTTAAAATTGAATCTGTATCAGCCTTTCCATTTATCCATTTTCCTGTAAAACGAATTAATGAAGAGTATATATAAAAAGAAATCCAACCAAATAATGCTCCTCCTACAATAGAAGCAACAATTGTAACAATAATTGAATCGTATTTTCCAATATTACTTACATCTGCCCTATCAAAAGCATTTGTTATTCCTGCAAGAATCAACAAAACTGTTAAATGTTTTTGATATTTAAAATGATTGATGTACTTGAAAATAGGGCGTGGATTAATCCATATTTTAGTAAATATTTCCTTGTCTGTAAAGCGTTGTACTACATCAATATCATCTAGCAAATTTTCCATTTTATTGTTTTATAGTTAAGTTGAAATTAGTTCAAATCAAAATCACGCAAAAAATTTACAGAAGCTTGCATATCTGTATGCAGCAACCTATCTTTTTCGTTAAAAGAAACTTTACTACGATAAGCTTTCATAATATTTTCAAGATATGGAGATGTTCTTTCTGGTTTTCTAAAGTCTAGTGCTTGTGCAGCAGTTAATAATTCTATTGCTAAAACTCGCTCTACATTTTCTATAACCTGCAAACATTTTGTTGCAGCATTTGCACCCATACTAACGTGATCTTCTTGATTATTACTGCTACTAATCGTATCTATACTTGCAGGAGTACAAAGCTGTTTATTTTGACTAACAATGCTTGCTGCTGTGTATTGAGGAATCATAAAGCCACTATTTAATCCAGGTTCATTTACAAGAAACAATGGCAAACCACGCTGACCACTAATTAACTGATAAGTTCTACGTTCACTAATACTAGCAATTTCACTCATTGCAATACATAAAAAATCTAATCCTAAAGCAAGTGGCTGACCATGAAAATTACCCCCACTTACAATTATATCTTCATCAGGAAAAATATTAGGGTTATCCGTAACGCCATTTATTTCTGTTAAAAAAATATTTAGTACATAATCAAAAGTATCTTTTGATGCTCCATGAACTTGAGGAATACATCTGAAAGAATATGGGTCTTGAACTTGCTTATTTGCCCTGTTTGCAATTTCACTTTCTTTTAAATAATTCAATATAGTTTTTGCAGTTTCTATTTGCCCTTTGTGTGGTCTTGCATTATGAATTAATGGATTCATTGGTTCTAAATTACCATCAAAACCATCGTAACTTATAGCAGCAATAACATTTGCCCACTGCAATAATTTTTCTGCTTTGTGCAGGCAATACATTCCATAAGCACTC
>JANYEB010000059.1 GCA_025363355.1 Chitinophagaceae bacterium
GCTGTTAATAGCAATAGCCATCCCAATGGTTGGTCATAGTCAACCAGATCCAGGCGGTAGTCCAGATGTACCAGTAGATGGAGGTATTACTTTGCTGCTAGCAGCAGCAGGGGTTGCAGGTGTTAAAAAACTACGTGACAATAAAAAGAAGAATGCTGATAAATTGTAGTTAGCTAACAATACAACAAGTTCTATTTATTTAACAAGGGCTATCGATATTATATCGATAGCCCTTGTTGTGTTATTGTATTCATTACACAAATATTTTTTCATTGTAGCTTTGTTTCAGTTGATGATATATTCTGTTTATCATAATTGCTGTAAGGGTTTATTGAGTAAATTTGATATAATTTGTAGTTCCTATACCGTGCTAAATGTTACGTTTGTAATTTAAGAAAACTAGTTAATAAGTGATTGTATTGAATCTCACTTAATTTAGTAATAGGTTGATAACAATTAGTTAACGACAAAATTGTTCTAAAATAGCAGTGAAGATTTATTTTCGCACTAGATTTAATAATCCGATATCTTTTGAAGAATATCTAACCTTAAAATAACCCCAACGTAAATTGCTATTTGATTAAACCTGTAAGTGGGGTGTGTAATTGTTTGCACCAAGCTTATGGATAGACTGATATTAAATAATAAAAGAAGTATATATGAATTTTATTTCAACAAAAAGAGGGCAAGTAAAGAATATTTTGCTGTCTGCATTAATGACACTAATTGCTGGTATTAGTTGGGGGCAAAGTGCTTCGGCAACTTGGGCTTTAACATCAGCTGCTACAGCAGCTATTACTGGTAATGTAACCGGGGGAAATCAAACTGGGGGATCGGGCATTGGCACAATGACTTATGGAACAAATGGTGTAACCTCGAATGGTTGGGGAACTTCTGGGCTAGATGTAAATGACTATTATCAATTTTCTATTGCTCCAACAACTGGTAATAATTTAACGATAAGCAGTATAGCCACAACAAATAACCTCTCAAGCCAAACTGCAACAGGCGAAATTCAATATTCGTATAGTTCCTCATTTACATCACCAACATCTGTAGGAAGCACATTTGCTTTATCTTCAACCGCAGCTACAAATACTTTTTCATCTTTATCCATCAGTGTTACATCGGCTCAAACATTGTATGTTCGAATATTCATTTATAAGGGTACTGGAGATGGTATAACAGGCTCTCAAACAGTAAGATGTAAAAATTTTACAATTACGGGTACAACTGCTTCAGTTGGTACTCCATCCATTACAATTTCTACCTCACACCCTGCTTCAAGTAATATACAACAAGGTAGTGTAGGTAATATTTTAGCTGCTTATCAATTAGCTGTTTCTACTGCAGATGCTAGTTTAACAGGGGTGTCAGTGACTACAGCTGGTACATATACATCAAGTGATATTGCAACAAATGGGTTTAAATTTTATATCAATAGTAGTGTTAGCACTAGTGGTGCTACTCAATTGGGTACTAGCCAAGCAGCTGTTAATAGTGGAGGCACAGTTGCGGTAAGTGGTTTGTCTCAATCTATTACATCAGGTACAACCAGATATATATTGGTAACTGCTGATATTGCTAATAGTGCTGTAACAAATAATACAATCTCATTAACATCGACAGCATTTTCAAATATTGCTTTTAGTAGTGCCAATAAAACAGGTACAGACCCTGCAGCTTCCAGTAATGCCCAAACCATAATTGCTTGCACAGGTACAAATGTTACAGGTGCAGGAGCCACCAACGGGAATACAAGTAGTTCAGTTAGTTGGACAAACCCTAGCTGCTATGATGAAATAATGATTGTAGCAAGGGCAGGTTCTGCAAATAATGGAACGCCAACGGGCGACGGTAGTTCTTATTCTGCAAATTTAAACTTTGGTAGCGGTACAGCTTTAGGCAATGGATTTGTAGTTTATAAGGGAAGTAGCAGTCCGCAAGTTGTAACAAATCTTACAAATGGCACACAATACTTCTTTAAAATATTTACCAGAAAAGCAAGCACCTGGACAACGGGTATTGAAGTAAGTGCAACACCTGTGTCTGTTACTTCTGCAACGGACTATTTTAGAAGCAATGTAACCACAGGTAATTGGGCAAGTGCTGGAAGTTGGCAGAGTTCTGTAGATAGTATTACTTGGATAACATCTACTTTGGTACCAGATAATAGTGCTAATTCTATAACTATTAGAAATGGTCATAATATCACTATTGCTGCTGCTGCAACCATAGACCAAGTTATTATTCAAAATGGTGGCACATTGAATTTTTCTTCTGCGTCGATCATTATTAACAATGGAGCGGGTGATGATATAATAGTTCAAAATGGGGGTACTTTATCTTATGCAAATTCTACATTTTCTTATAACACCAATGCTACAATAAATATTAATAATGGTGGTATTTTAAGTATTGATGTAAGTGGTATCACAGGATCTACTGCAGCTATACATCAGACATCACACATATATAATACAGGCTCTATTGTTCAATACAATTTAACTAGTCAGCCTTCTTCTAGCAGCATTACTTATTTCCCAAATGTAGATGCTAATACTATTCCTATTTTCAGATTTATGCAAAATCTTGTTGGTGGTGTTGGTGCAACTAATCCTACAACTTTTAATGGTATGGTTCAATATGGTGCTGGAGTGACATCATTTGCTTGGTCGGGGAGTGGATTAAAAACTTTTAGAAATGGAATTACTGCATTAGGTACAACTACTGTTTCAGCTACTGGTGGCACTTTACAAATTGGTGATGCTAATACCGGAACTGCTGAAATTGGAGGCACAGGTGCATTAACAATTAGTAGTACAGCTGGTATAAGCATTACTGCAAACTGCACAGCAACATTATCAAGCAATACCACTTTATCATCTGGCACTTTAACAAATAACGGTATTTTAACTTGTGGCACAAATGTACTATCTGGGGCAGGCCTTTTCTCAAACGCAGCAACTGGCATTGTAGTTACTTCAAACACAGGCGGAGTTACTTCAACAATTGCGGTATCCGGAACAAAAACTTATGCAGCAGGTTCAAGCTTTACTTTAAATGCAAATACTTCAACACCTTTTCCAACTAGCATTACAAATAATCAAATAGGAACACTAAATATTAATGCAAACGTTACGTCTAACTATTCCAGTAATTTAATTATAACTACTGCTTGCAATATAAACAGTGGTACTTTTTCATTAAATGGAACCAATCATTTGTTACTAAATAATGCAGTACCATTAAATATTGCAAGCGGTGCTATTTTTAATAATGGAGGGGAAAGTCAAATTCAAATAAATAGCGGTACTCCAACAATTACAATAAACGGCACATTTATAACCCAAGATGCACAAGGCTTTACTGGAACGAATGCTGCTATTCCTAGTATTACCCCAACATTGGGAGCATCTTCAACTATTGAATATGCTTTAGGGTCAGGTACACAGCCTATAACAACATCCCCATCTTATATTAATTTAACATTATCTAGCGGTGGTACGAAAACCACAACAAGTGCACTGAGTATTTCTGGTACACTAACTATTAGCGGCAACACTATTTTTGATGCAGGTAATAGTACAATTGGTGGCACTGGAACTAACTTAACAATGACTGGGACCAGCAGATTTATCATTGGTGGCTCAGGTACAAGACCTGCTGCTACTGGTACATACAATCTTGCAAATACTAGTACTATTGAATTCAGTAGTTCTAGTGCAAAAACTATACGCCAAGTTACTTATGGAAATATTGACGTTTCTGGTAGTGCAGTTAGTGCCCCTGCCTCTGGACTTACCTTGCAAAGCGGCTCTACTTTCACTGTTACCAATACAGGTACACTACTCGTAACTTCTTCAAATGGGTTGTATGCATCTTCTAATGCGGCAATTTTAAGTACTAATGCTCCTACATTAAGTTTAGCAACAGGTTCAACTATCGATTATAGCGGAACAACTCAAAACATTACGAATACTGCTGCATATAGCAATTTAACTATTTCTAATAGTGGTATAAAAACACCAAATGGTGCGTTCACAGTTAATGGAACATTTACTCGAAGTGGTACTGCATCGCTTGGAACTACTAGTCCAACATATAATGGCACAACTACTTTGGCTTATGTAAGTAGTACTGCATCCCAAACATATACTGCAGGTTTGGAGTGGCCTGCTAGTTCTGGGGCAACCAATATTACAGTTAATTTAAGTGGCGGTAATGGTGTTGAAAAAGTAACAATGCCTGGAAACAGAACAATAGCTGGTGTTTTAACGCTGACTGCTGGCAAATTATCCTTATCTGGCAACACTTTAACTCTGAATGGTACAGTAAGTGGTATGAGTGGTAGCAATAGTTTAGTCGGTAGTAATTCAAGCAAACTAACTGTAACTTCTACTGCTAGTTTAGGGACAGTTTATTTTGACCAAACAATAGATGGTAATATTTTAAACCCCACTACAGGAACAAATGCTTTGCAAAACTTAGTAATAAGTGGTAGTGGGGGAAGTATTACCTTAGGCAATAAAGTAAACTTATTTGAGCGATTAAGTGTAGGATCAGGAACAACCTTCAATACGGGCGATAGCTTGGTGTTAAGAAGCATATCAGGAACCAGTAGCAACAACACAGCTTATGTGGATGTAGTAGGAGGAACCATTAATGGACAAGTAAGAGTAGAGCGATATATCCACGCCCAAAGCAGAGGCTGGAGAGCCTTCACCTCACCAGTAACATACTTAGGTTTACAAGCAGGCACAGTAAAAGAGAACTGGCAAAACAGTTGGGGACTAAGCAATAACTATGGTACAAGAATCACAGGTCCAAGTGCAACCAATGGTTTAGATGATGTATCGGTAAGTGCCAGCTTGATGAAGTATAACAGTACTTCAGGAGCTTGGAATAATATCACCAATACAACTACAGAAACCATAGCAGGAACATCAGGCAGTGCAGACAATAAATCATTCTTTTTGTTTGTGAGAGGTGATAGAACAGTAACACCAAACGGTTACAATCCATTAAACTTCCAAACAACAACGATACCAGCAAGAGGTAAATTACAAACAGGCACCCAAGTGTTTAACTTTACAGGAGCAGCCAACAAAGCTTGGTTAGTAGGCAATCCTTATGCTTGTCCAGTAGATATGAGTACAGTAACATTCAGTAGCAATATACCAAACTTTGTGTATGTATGGGATCCCAACAGACCAAGCAGTTACTCAGATGTAACAGGAGCATATGTAACCTTAGACAGAACAGCTTGGGGAGCAGGCCCAACAGCAGGCGGCACTACCCAATACTTCCAAACAGGACAATGCTTCTTTGTAGTACCAACAAGTGCAACAGGGGTAAGTGTAACGTTTAATGAAAGCAACAAAAGCGGCGGCAATCAAAACAACCAAACAGCAGGTACAGGAAATGGGTTATCAGACATCTTTAATGTAAAACTAAACTATGTAAGAGCCGATGGTAGCAAAGCAGAGATAGATGGAGCCAGAGCCAAGTTTGGTAGCAGTTACAATGCAGCAGTAGATGCAGATGATTCATACAAATGGTCAACAGCAGGAGTAGAAAATATGTCGTTAAAGAGAGGTAATAGTTTGTTATCTATTGAAGCAAGACCATATATTATCACAACAGATACCTTGTTCTTCAATAACACCAACCTGTCAATAGGAGCCAATTACGAGTTCAAAGTAAATCCAATCAACTTTGATGCAAGTGTAAGCAGCTGCAAATTGGTAGATAAATTCTTAAATACCGAAACACCAATTAGTTTAACGAACACTACATTGATAGGTTTTAATGTAACTAGTGTAACAGGTAGCAATGCAGCAGGCAGGTTCTATGTAGTGTTTAATGCAGCAGGTAATTTACCAACAAGCAATAGCTTAACAGTAAAAGCCTACAAACAAAACAACAGTGTTAAAATAGATTGGGAAGCCATTGCAGAGAACAATGTTAAAACCTACACTGTAGAAAAATCAACGGATGCAGCTAGCTTTAGCAAGCTATCAGAAGCCACAGCTAAGAATGGTAATACAACGAATGCTTACAGCATAGTAGATAATAACCCAGTAATAGGCGTGAACTACTATCGCATACAATCTATTCAAACCAACAACAACAAAGCATACAGTGCAATTGTAAGAGTAGAGATGAGTGACAAAGGCATTAAGAGCATTACGGTGTATCCA
>JANYEB010000078.1 GCA_025363355.1 Chitinophagaceae bacterium
GGTAAAATAAATACTGCAAATAACGAAGCATACTCGTTTAGTGCAGATGGAGAATCTTGGAAGAAGTTTGGAACAGAAACCGATATGAGTGTGCCTTTGGGTGCAGGTGCTATTTACTCGACTCCAACAGATTTAACCATTTTTATTGAAGCATTATTTGCAGGAAAAATTGTTGCTGAAAAAAGTCTTGCACAAATGCAAACAATTGTTGATGGAATGGGAATGGGTATGACAAGAATGCCTTTTTATAAGAAATTCACTTTTGGACATACAGGAGGAATTGATGGATTTAACTCGGTTGTTGGTTATTTTAAAGAAGATAGTTTAAGCTTTAGTTGTTGCAATAATGGTATGAACTATGACTTTAATAATGTTTTGATTGGAGTGTTGAGTTGTTGCTATAATAAACCTTATAAGTTGCCCAACTTCTCTCCTATTAGCACCAATGATGTTGATTTTATGAAGTTGATTGGCACTTATTCTACCGAAAGTTTCCCTTTAAAAATTACAATTGCAACCGATGGTAAAAGTTTAACAGCCCAAGCAACAGGCCAGGCAGCATTTCCTTTAGAATATAAAGGCTATAATACTTTTACTTTTGAACCTGCAGGTATTACCTTGATGTTTATTGTCGAAACACAATTAATGAATTTGACACAAGGGGGAAGAAGTTTTACTTTAACAAAAGAGAAATAAAAAATGCTTCAACAATGCTGTTGATTTGCAGTTTTATACTTTTATTGAATTGATATGATTAATATAATAACACAAACAAAACGTTTAATACTTGTTGCAATGGCAACTTGTTTGTGTTATGTAGTTTCATTTGCTCAAACAAATGATTCAACAAAAACATTGCAGAAAGTAGATGCTCCTGCTGTTGTAGTAACAAAGCCCAAGCACGACCCAAGATTAGCAACAAGGCGTTCATTAATACTTCCTGGCTGGGGGCAAGCCTATAACAGAGAGTATTGGAAGATACCTTTGGTGTATGGGGCTTTATCTATACCCACCATTACATTTATTTACAATAACAATATTTATAAAGAAGCAAGATTTGCTTACGATGCAAGATTTAAAGCAACTGTTGATGGTGGAAATGATAGCACTGATTATAGAACCTTAGAATATAAATATCAAAAGGCAGATATCAACGCCATTCAAACCCTTAGAAATGCTGCAAGAAGAGATAGAGATTATTCTGTTTTATGGTTTTTAGTTGTTTGGGGATTAAATGTTGCAGATGCTACAGTGTTTGGGCATCTAAAAGATTTTGATGTGAGCAACGATTTATCGATGAATGTTAAACCCAACTTTAACACCACGACAAGAACACCTGGTTTGAGCTTTACTTTTAAATTAAAGGACAAAAAAGCCAAAGCAAGTTTTATTGCTAGATAAAAGATTATGGCAGATACTACTTTTGTTTTAGATGGAAAAGAAATAACGCTCTCTAATTATAAAGTAGTGAACGATTCTGTGTTGAATGAAATAAGAAAAACACTAACAAGCCTACCAGAAGATTATAATCCTCCATCAACAACGTCAAACAACAATGATTATTTGTTGAGTGATTCTCCATATCTTATTTTTCTGTTAATCATCATTTTTATTGTTATAAAAGTAAGATCAGTTTTTGCTGAAGGATCTAATAAAAACTCAAGAAAGCCTAGTTCACATTACAACGATGTTTCAGTTGATGCAAGCAAAAATTATGATGAAGGTGCAGGTGTAGATTACTACCACTATAAAGGAAGTTGTTTGGATCTAAAGCACAGCGATATAGAATTTATTTTAGAGAAGTACTTCCCTTATTACAGAAATCTTGAACAAGATTTACAATTTAGATTCTTTGATAGAACAACTAAATTTATGTATTCGAAAGATTTTTTAATTTATTCTAACGAACCTTTCAAAGAAATGCCAGTGCTAATATCTGCGGCTGCTGTGCAAATTAGTTTTGGATTAGATGAGTTTGAATTGCCACATTATAACAACATAAGAGTTCATAGAGAAGAATATTTTGCAGACCATTCGTTACGAATTTTAGCAGGCAATGTAGAAGGGAATTGCATTACACTCGCTTGGACTCATTTGCTAAAAGGATTTTATGATTATGAAGATGGAAGCAATGTTGGTTTGCATGAAATGGCTCACGCATTATATTATCAAGAAATGATTATTGAGAAAGATGAACCAGATTTTATTAACCATTTCTCGTTATTGATGAATGATGGAGAAGGTGTTTTGCAACAAAAGCAATGTCCATATAATTTATATTCAGCTTATGCATTTACTAATCTACAGGAGTTCTGGGCTGTAAGCGTTGAATTATTCTTTGAAAAAGCTCATCCTTTACAAACAGCATATCCCAATATATTTAATCATTTACAGAATTTATTAAGACAAAACCCACTTATTCCAAATCAACCTGTGTAGTATGATAAAAAATATTTCAGCTTTTTTGTCAGTAAATATTCAATATCCCGTCAATACACGTATGTGCAAAAGTCAAATACGCACAAATGAAATCTTGGAATTACATTTGACAACTCATTTAAATAAATAAAAACAAATATTATGGCAGCAGAATTTACAGACGCAAACTTCCAGAAAGATGTTTTGGAAAGCGATAAACTTACAATGGTTGATTTTTGGGCAGAATGGTGTGGACCTTGTCGTGCAATTGGACCAGTTGTTGAAGAATTAGCAACTCAATATGCAGGCAAAGTGAATATTGGCAAAGTAAACGTAGATAATAATTCTAACGTTAGCACAAACTTTGGCATTACATCTATTCCAGCAATTTTGTTCTTCAAAAACGGACAAGTTGTAGATAAACAAATTGGTGCAGTACCAAAAAGTGTGTTAGATAAAAAGATTCAATCTTTAATGTAATCTAAAATATTTCAACAACAAAAAGCCTCGATTAATTTAATAATCGAGGCTTTTTGTTATTAATATGCCAGTTGAACTTTTGCTGAGGCTGCATTTGCACTCAGCATACTTTTTATAATATCAAAACTTTCTGAAATGTATAAGTCACTTTTTATGGACTTTAACCAAGCTTGATATCTCTCACCTTTTTGTTTATCTGTGTTATTGTAAAATTTGTCGTAATCTTCTTTTAAAACAGTCATATCTAATTCTTGTTTCAATTTAATTAAACTTAATGTTTTAGCACCAGTTGCAGCAACATTTTTTTGATATTCTTTAAACTTATCAAGCTTTAATGTTCTTGGTTCTTCAGAGTGTTTACTTAACCAGCTTGTATTATCTTTTAATAATTTGAACGAAGTATTGTTAGCAATTTCACCATTCATTTTCGAAATAACTTGTGCATTAATACTAGCAGTTTTACAAGTTTGATAATTTGCTTTTTTAATTTCATCCCAACCTAAAGCAGCTGTGTTATCTTTCTCACGAATTTTTAAATAATCTAACATATCTGGTACAACAACATCAGGTGTTACTCCTTTCAATTGTGTAGAGCCACCACTAATTCTGTAAAATTTTTGGAAAGTTAATTTAACAAAACCCCAATCTTGTGCAGCTGCTTGTTTATCACCATTTGTTATTACTTCTTGATTGCTAAAAATTGAAGTTTGACGAGTTAAAGGAACATTTCTTTGAACAGTTCCTTTACCATAAGTAGAACTTCCAACAATAATTCCACGACCATAATCTTGAATGGCTGCTGCAAATATTTCACTAGCAGATGCACTAGCCTCGTTTACCATAACTGTTAAAGGGCCATCATAGAGAACATCATTACTGCCACCACCTCTATTATCAGATGGCAATGGTGTTGATTTACCATCTTTATCTCTCACTAAAACCACAGGTCCTTGCGGAACAAATAAACCAACCATTTGCACAACTTCATACAAAGAGCCACCACCATTGTATCTTAAATCAAGTACAATTCCTTTCACATTAGCAGCTTTCAATTTTTTTATTTCTGTTGCAACATCTTCACTACATCTTGCTCCATTAGCTCTTTCAAAATCTGCATAAAAATCTGGCAAGTATAAATAACCAATTTTATCGCCACTGGCATCTGTATAAACTGCACTTCTTGCATAAGATTCATCTTGCACAATTTCTGCTCTGATAATAGAGACAACTTTTGTAGTTCCATCAACTTTTTTAATAGTTAATTTAACTTCTGTATCACGTTTCCCTCTTATCAATTTTACAGCATCTTGAATATCGTAACCAGTAATTTCAACTGGCTCTTCATTACCCTGAGCAACTTTTACAATAACATCATTTACATCAATCTCTCCACTTCTTTGTGCAGGATATGCTGGTATTAAGCTAGAGATTTTAATATTACCATCTTGTTCTTGCAATTGAGCACCAATACCAAAAAAACGACCACTCATCATTTCATCAAAAGCTCTTTTTTCTACTGGAGGAAAATAATCAGAGTGAGGATCCATTTGGTTTGTAATAACATTTACATAAGCATTAAAACGTTCGTCATCGTTGAACTTGGCTTTAATTCTTCCATAGATTTTATCCATAGCTTTTTGCACTCTGGTTCTAGCATCAATTTCAAGCTGTGTATTTGGTTTGTTTTTAATACTATCAACAATACTTTTTTCTTTTTGATCTAATAGATCAACATATCTGTCAAGAGCCATATATTTGAGCTTCTTTCTTAATCTATCTTTTCTATCTGCTTCATTTTTAGAGAAAGGAACTTTCTCCCCATCAATAGTATAATCTTCATCAACAGAAAAGTCAAATGGATTTTTTAGTATCTCTTTATAAAGAACAATAATTTCATCAGTTCGTTTGTTATAAACAGCATTTAATGCTGGTAGAAATTGAAAATCTTCTTTTCCGTGAATTTCATCATCCAAAGTTGTTTCATACTTTTTCAATGCATCAATATCTGTTTCTGTAAACAAACATTTGTCACCATCTAATTCATTAATAAATTTCGAAAATATTTTCTTGGAGAAAGCATCGTTAATGTCTTGTGGGCTGTAATGCTGTGTTTCAAGTAATTCACCAACTTTAGCTAACAATTTTTGTTTTTGCGATATAACCTTATCGGTTTTATAATTGTTGGTAAATGCTACAAACAATCCTCCACTTAATAGCACAGCTATTAAAATCAATCCTTTATTAGTCTTCATAAAATTCAATATTTTGTTCATATTTCAGCATCAAAAATAGTGTAAAAGCGTTCTACTAAAAATTTCGTATCAATATTAACAAATCTTTTTGATTTTGCTATTTCAACAAATTTATAAATTAACAAACGTAAAAAGTAATTAGCTACAATTAAGCCAGATATCAAGCTAATCTTCCGCTTATAATCTTTAGGTTTTATGGTACAAGTTTGATAGGCTTAAATTTGTAGAGAATGAAAAATAAAATTTCTACATATTGGCTTTGTCAAATTGGTGGGTGGAGTACTTATTGCTTGGTTTATATTTTCTTTTATCTCACTATCAGAACTGAGCAATCTAAATATATCTTCCACAATATAATTATAGATGGCACACTGGGTTTACTGGTAACCCACGGAATGAGAACTGTTATTAAATCTGCAGCGTTTTTATCAAAAGCATTTGTAAAGCAGTTTTTTTATTTTGTAATTACCACTTTTGTTTTTGCCATTATTAATGCTCTTTTGTTTGTTTTTATTAGTAGTAATATTTTTCATATACTTCCAACAGAGTTAGAAAAATATACTTTTATAAATAAAGTACTAAGGTTTTCACTTGGGTCATTTTTATTCTTTACAATTTGGAATTTGTTATACTATATTTTTCATTTTGTTCAAAAAAGTCAGGCTCATCAACTAGATAAAATTCGATTAGAAAGTCTAGTAAAAGAGTTGGAATTAAAAACCATCAAATCTCATATTAATCCTCATTTTATATTTAATGCACTTAATAGTATTAGAGCTCTTGTTGATGAAAATCCACAACGTGCAAGAACTGCAATTACTGAGTTAAGTAATATTTTGAGAAGCAGTATGCACGCCGAAAAAGTTGAAACAACGTCGCTTGAAAAAGAATTAAGTATTGTTAAAGACTATCTTGCATTAGAGCTAATTAGATTTGAAAATAGACTAGATATTGAATATGAAATTGATGATGATACGCTTGACCAACCTGTGCCACCAATGATGTTGCAAACACTTGTTGAAAATGCAATTAAACATGGCATTAGCAAACATATTGATGGTGGAAGAATAAAAATAATATCTGATTTCAGGGAAGATTATCACGAACTAATTGTTCAAAATTCTGGACAATTAAATGGCAATATAAATGCTGAGGGTTTTGGTATTGCAAGTACTTATGACAGGCTAAATTTATTGTTTGGTAACAAAGCAAAGTTTGAGTTGAAGAATATTGAAAATATGGTGCAGGCAAGAATCATTATACCTGTTAATATTTAAATTTTAAATCGTAATTAAAATATCGTTATGACAATTACACCAATAAAAGCAATCATTATTGATGATGAAAGACTAGCAAGAAATGAACTAAAAAAATTGCTATTAGAACATCCTGAAGTAACCATTATTGAA
>JANYEB010000084.1 GCA_025363355.1 Chitinophagaceae bacterium
TTTTGTTCGGGCGTTAAATATTTAAGCGAATTTTTCAATCCTATACTATCAGTATTCATTTGCACTGTCCGCAAACTATCTACATATACGTTCTCTGTGTCTGTTTGGATTGAAGGTCGAGAGTTTGCTTTTCGTAAAGCATCTAATGCGGTATTTTTACTTATATTCAACATCCAAGTAAAAATAGTTGCCTTATTATCATCGTAGCTATCAATATTCTTCCAAATTTTCAAGAAACTTTCTTGCAATACGTCTTCAGCTACTTCATTTGAGTTAACAATTCGTAAAATTATGTTGAACAGAGCACCCGAGTACTTGTCATACAAATTCTCGAAGGCTTTTTTTTCTTTTGCTTTAAGTGCTGCAATAGAAACTGTGATGCTATCGTTGTTAATACTTATCAATGTTTGAGGTAGCGAAAATATATTAATCCACTATACTTACGCACTGAGATTAAATAAAGTTTTCTTTTTCGTAAAAAATTAAAAATATGTTATTTCATTAAATCTCTAATAACAACACTTGCTGTAACAGCACCAAAAACTGCTGGCAAATAAGAGATGGTTCCATAAGCAGATTTTTTATAATTTTTTCCATCGGTAAGTATTAGACTTTCTTTAATAAGTTCTTCAGGAGAAAATACCACTTTAATCCCTTTTCTAATGTTAAACTTGGTTTTTAAATTCTTGCGAATTTGCTGTGCAAAAGGGCAATTATAAGTTTTAGAAATATCCACTACTTTAAGTTGTGTAGGATCTAGCTTTCCTCCAGCACCCATGCTACAAACCATTGGCAAGCCTTTTTCATAAGCTAGTGAAATAAAAGTTATTTTAGGAGTAATACTATCAATGGCATCTATAATATAATCTGGATTAGAAGCTAGTTGCTCCTCCACCATTTCAGGATTTAAAAATTGTTTAACCACTATTAATTCCAGTTCTGGATTAATAGCTTGTAATCTTTCAGCCATAATCTCAGCTTTTGATACACCGTGATTGGTTGCAAGTGCTGGTAATTGTCTGTTACGATTGGTTGGATCAACAACATCTCCATCAATAATGGTCATTTTTCCAATACCACTTCTTGCAACAAATTCAGCAGCAAAAGAACCCACACCACCAAGCCCAACTACCATTACGTGGCTATTGGCGAGTTTGTGTAATTTCTCTTCTCCAATTAATAATTGTGTTCTGGAAAGCCAAGAAAAATTTGTTGTCATATTCGATGTGCTAGATTGATTGCAAATAAAATGAAAAAAACCACTAGCAATGCTAATGGCTTTTTTAATATTATAAATTGTTTAATGCTTTTTTGTGAAATTGGTTGTGTCAAAAGCATAATGTGTATGATTTTGATAATCATATTTTATTCTCACCAAAAACAAACTAATAGTAGGTGTTTTGCTAAGCAAGTAATTCTTTCCATTCATTGATAGATTAACCCTTTGTTGATTTATTTTTAAGAAATCAACTTTATCATTTGCATCTGCTTTATTTTGCCATTGAGCTTTTACATCGTTACAATCTTGCAAAATCAGTTGCTTACCTTTAAAGTTCCACTGCACTTGATTTTCATTGTTTATTTGTATAGTATCTATAGACAATTGTGTTGAATCTCCTTTTACAATTTTATAGCTATGTGTAAAAAAATCATTCTTACCTAAACGAGTAAAATATAAAAAGCTTGTGTCTTTTTCGCTAACAACTAAGTAGTTTTCATTGCCAAACAATTGTTCTAAAACATCGAATTTTTCTAGAGCTTTTTGTTTTAGAATAAGACTTTCAGCATCATTATTTCTTGCTGCACCACTTGTATCTGCACCTTTAGAATTTGTTTGTTCACTTTCACTACAAGATGTTAGAACTAAACAAATTGAAATAATAAAATAATAAAATATATGCTTCATAATATTTACAAAAATTGCTGCTTCACAAAAGTAAAGCAGCAATTAGGTTAGGATTTAAAAACAAATTAGTTGCCATTAAATTTCGTCCAAACTTTCCACCAAGTATCACCAACAGCACAAGCTCCAACATAATTCACAACAGTAAAATCTGGTTTACCACTTGTAGATGTTGTTAACTTAGTACTTGCAAAACTTGCACCTGTTGCAGCAGGAACAGTGGAGCTATTAGGATTAAAATCTGGCAATATATAATTAAATGGTGCTGTTAATCCAACATCATTATTATCTGGTAACATTGTATTGCTATAAGCAGGTGTATTAACCCAAGTTACAATGCTTGCAGTTGTTGCACCTGTTGCAGCAGTTGAACTTGGAGCATATTTAACAGCATTACTTGAAGTACCAGCAATGATGTTATTTTGGAAATTCAAACCACCAGCAGGAGATAAATTTAAGTCTGTTGGAACACCTTTACTTGCATCAATTAACAATCCATTTACTGCACCTCCATTCCAACCCATAATCAATGAATTAAAAATGCTTTGCTCACAATTTCTACGCAATTGAGCACCTGCCAAAAAGAGACTATTACCAACAGAATTAGCAGTAACTTTTGGCCCTAAAACCGTCATATTACTAAATACAGCAGAAGTTTTAACAGGTGTAATGATAATTCCATTACTTCCAGTAATTGGGGTAACAACTGTCATAGCAGTGCTTCCATTAGCATCATTATCACACTCAAAAGCCTCACTTTTACTGATATCAGCAACAGCACTATCTCTTAAAGAAATTCCGAATTGAACTTTACCGCTAAAACCATTATCTGTATCAAAATCATCATCTAAAGTTCTAAAAGAAATCAAGTGTTTACAATTTACTGTACCACCAAACCACTCAAAACTATCATCATTAGCATAGGATACTTGTACATAATCTACAACAGTTTGATTACCTACACCACCAAATGTTAATCCATTAATTTCTTTATCAGGTAAAAAAGCATAACCAGCATATTCAATACGAACATAACGTAAAATACCACTGTTATCAGCAACATTTGATGATGTACCTAAACCATATAAACCAAGACCATCACTGTTATTAATGCCACCTTCAATTTCGCCAACACCTGCAGTGCCATTAAAAGATGAATTAGTTGGTGCATTGCCTAAAAGTACAAGACCAGCCCAATCTCCACGTTGTGGTGTTGCAGCTTCGCTTGTAAATACAATGGGTCTATCAACAGTTCCATCAGCAATAATTTTTGCACCACGGCAAATAATTAAACAACCATTTTTTCCATTCTCCCCAACAATTTTTGTTCCTGGCTCAATGGTTAAAATTGCCCCATTAGTTACATAAACTAATCCACGTAGTTTATAAACATAATCTGCTTTTAGAGTACGATTGGCAATAATTCTGCCTTCTAAAATAGTATTTTCTGCAGTTGTTTGAACAGTGGTGGTTGTGCCACCATCAACTTCAATTTTTCTGCAACCTGTTGCAAGTAATCCAATACTTGCGGCTAAGATGAAAAGCTTTTTCATTACTTGATTTTTATTTTTTTTTGTGAGTGTTTTATTTAATTGTATATCCAAACGTTAAACTAAAGTTGGTGCCATATTTTCTAGCAATACCAATAGCATCAGCTCCATTAGTATCAAACTTCTTATTATCATTCAAATCATGATAGAAGTAAGCTGTTTTATTAATGATATCAGAGATATTCAATTTAATTTCTGCCTTATTTTTCATTATTTTTTTTGCAATTTGCAAGTCAAGTAATGGACGAGGATTTTCCCAAACAGGGGGATATTCTAAACCACCTACATATAATATTCTTCTACCAATTTGATTGAATAATAATGTTGTTGACAAGCCTTGTTTTTCTAAATCGTATTGCAATCCAAAGTTGATTAGATAAGGACTTTGACCTTGCATTGGTCTATTTAATTGTGTGTTGTTGCTTTGAACTCTATTGTATATATAAGATAGATTCCCTTGGAATGTAAAGTTCTTTAATGCTCTTGTAAAATCAAGTCTCTTTCTAAACTCGAACTCTAAACCATAACCTGATGCTTTTTCTGCATTGATATAGTTAAATGTGCTAGAACTACCTGCACCAGTTTGGTTAAAATACAACTCAATTGGTTTATCAAAGTATTTATAGAAAACACCAAAAGTGAATAATTCTCCAGCCTTCGGATATACTTCAAATCTCAAATCTCCATTAGTAACTTTTGTTCTTTGCAAAGTTGGATTACCAGTAACAGTTGCACCTAAATCAAAGTCGTAGAATGCAAATGGACTCAACTCACGAAACTCTGGTCTGATAACTGTTTGAGAGCCTGACAAACGAATATTCATTTTATTATTTACCTTATAAGTAAAGTTTACACCAGGTAAAAAATCATCTACTTTACTATATACATATCTTGGGTCTGTTTTAACAGTACTACCAACTAATTGGTCAAAATTTTCCCAACGTAAACCCCAGGTTGCTTTTAAGTTTTTAGTAACCTGATTATCGAATTGTATAAATCCTGCATTCAATATTGTATTTGCTAAATAGCGATATTGATTTCCGCTAATTTCATTAAAAGCAAATTTATTATCGAACCCTGTTCCAAAGTTTTCAGCACTAAATACAGTCTCTTCACTTTGTTGTCTTAAAGCTGCATTATCTGATGGAAGATAGATAGAGAAAGGTCTTGAATCAAACAATCTATCTTTTATCTGCAACATATAACCAACTTTCACTGTTTGTGCATGACCATTTACTAACTTAGTTTTTGTGATATCTCCACCAGTTGTATAAATGTAATCACTTAATGTTCCATAATATCTACTACCACTTCTTTGAGAAGTTTTAGATGCCGATACAAGTAATAAATAAGGTGAATTAGGAACAGTTACATTTTGGTTATATTGAATTCTTCTTTGGTCTGGTATGTATTGATCAAGGATATTAAAACTACCATACCAATGCAATTTAACTTTTAGTTGTGTAAGGTTATGATCACCTGCTAATTGAGCATTATAAAAAGTGTTTGCTTTAAATGCTAATTCACTTGCTCTGATATTTTCGCCATTGATTGGATCATTCTCAAAGTCCTTACCAGCACGCTTTGTAACATAATTAGCTGTACTAACGTTAAAAATATTTTTGAAAGATATTTTATGATTGCTACCAAGTTGCAATGTTAAATTACCTAAAGCCCCCCATAAAACATCATTGCTATATTTGTTATTGTAGAAATCAAAATTTGTGCTAGCAATATTGTTTTGAATGGAGTATAATCTATTCTCATATTCGTTTCTTTTAAAACTATTATTGTAGTTTAATGCAAGTACAGCACCCAGTTTATTATTCTTTCCAATATTTTTTGTAAAACCACCACTAACCTGTAAACTCCGGTTTAAAGTTGGAATAACATTAGAGCTGTTTTTATTTGTTGACCAAATATTCTGAAACCCTTTTGCATATTCAGTTTTTTGTGTTTGATTTAAATTATTGAAAACTGTTTTTGTAGGAAAATTATCAGCTAACGCACGTTTACCATCATCAAAACCAAGAAAATCAAGCTTTCCACCTTGATAAGTATAAAAATCACTCCCAATTGTTTGGGTATTAAAACCTGTACCAATTTGGATATTGAAATAGTTAGAAGTAGGAACGTCTTTAGTATTCACTTGCACCAAACCTCCTGCCCACTCTCCTGGTAATTCAGGAACAAATGCTTTATTCATTATGATATTGTCGATTGTAGAAGCAGGGAAAATATCGAATGAAAAAGTTTTTCTATCAGGCTCTGTACTACTCAACAAAATACCATTTAGCATTGCTTGATTATATCTATCAGCCAAGCCACGAACAACAAGATACTTACCATCTTGAACAGATGTGCCAGTAACACGTTTCAAAATTTCACCAGTATTTTTATCTGGACTTCTTTTAATAGCTTCAGCAGATATTACTTGTGCAACCGTGTTTGTATTTCTTTGATAACTTATAAGTGCATTAACTGTTTCTTTTTTGCTTGATGTTGATTTAATCACCACATCATCTAACTTGCCTGCTTTAGCTTCTAAAACAACGTAAACATCATTTTGCTGCCCTGCTTTCACCTCAATTTCATCTAAACGCTTGGTTCCAAAACCAACAGCAGAAATTTCAATTTCATACTTCTTTCCAACTTCTAGTGTTAATGTAAAAACACCATCAACATTAGCTGTAGTACCTCCTTTTTTGCCAATGATAGTAATGCTTGCACCTGAAATTGGTTTATTATTTTCTCCTGTAACCTTACCAGTAATCTTAGCAGTAGTTTGAGCGAACGAGAAAAGGCAAACGAAAAATAAAATTGTTAATAGACTAAATTTTTTCACTTCATAATTTTTACGCTGCAAAAGTGAAACTTCCATATTAACTCAATGTTAACAGACAATTACCTTCAAGTTAACATTAGCTTAACTATTGGATTAAACAAAACAAGGTCTATCGAAATAATCGATTGACCTTGTTTAATTAAATAAAACTATGTAGTTGGAAATAGTTAACTACAACTTATCAGCATTCTTCTTTTTGTTGTCACGTAGTTTTTTAACACCTGCAACCCCTGCTGCTGCTAGCAGCAAAGTAATACCTCCATCTACTGGTACATCTGGACTGCCCCCTGGATCTGGTTGACTATGACCAACCATTGGGATGGCTATTGCTATTAACAGCGTTAATGCTATCATCCCTATGCTCCTGTTTATTCTTTTCATAAACTATGTTTTTTTGTTTACTGTTTATCGTTTGTTGTTTACTACTTACTGTTTATAGTTATTCATTCCTAATTACTAATTACTAATTACTACTCCACCACCAGTACTGTTTGTTTGTAGCTATTGCCTTTGCTGTCGGTTAGCTGTAATTGATATGTACCCGATGATAA
>JANYEB010000085.1 GCA_025363355.1 Chitinophagaceae bacterium
TGGATAACAGTTTCTCAATATGATTTTGATTTAGGTATTAAAAGCAAAGTGGTTGTTCCTAATAAAACTACCCTTATACACAATGGAGTAATTATTAAGAACCAACTCGCTACAAAAACAGAAATATTAGAAGAAACACAAAAAGTAAAAATTGTTTTTACTGCTCGTCACGATTTTCAAAAAGATCATTTAACGCTCTTTAAAGCAATACAAAATATTGACAATATTATTGTTTATCTGCTAGGGGATGGCCCTTTAATGGAACAAAATAAACAGAAGGCAAAAGAACTAGATATTTTAAACAAGGTTGAGTTTGTCGGCTTCACCACTAATGTAGAAAATTACCTTGCAGATAGTGATATTTTTGTTTTAATTACAAATTGGGAAGGATTTCCAATTTCTATTTTAGAAGCAATGAATAATAAATTGCCCATCATTGCAACAGATGTTTGTGGAAACTCTGAAGCAATGATAAATGGAGAAACCGGATTTTTAGTAGCTCCTAAAAACGCTAAAATGCTAAAAGAAAAGATTTCTGCTTTGGCAGCTAATTCAACATTAAGAAAAAAAATGGGTGAGGCTGGATATGAATATTTAAAGCATAATTTCTCTTTTGATTTTGTTTATCAAAAAACAAAAAAAGTATTTACCAGTTACATCTAAAGTCTGTGTGGCAAACATAAGTTTTTGCGAAGGTTAGTTCCTAAAGCAATCTCATCAGTCAAAAATCCCACACTCAAAAACAAATCTTGTTTTACATACTATTTACAGCATATTTCTTTCTAATTTATTTAATGTTCACTAAACTTAGTTTTTTTAAAAACTCAGATTTAGGAACATTCACATTATTAAGTATATTTTCTATTAAGTATTTAGTTGGTTTTTTTTACAGCTACTATTTCTCTCTACCTTCTCAAATAACCAATGCCGATACTTGGTCATACTTTATGGATAGCAAAATAGAAACAGATTGGCTCTTAAGTAATCCCAAAGCGTTTGCAGCTGATTTGTTTGCAAACCATTATTCACAATCTGGAAATTTATTTTCTTGTACCAACTCTTTTTGGAATGATCTAAAAACAACCTTTTTTGTAAAGCTGTTAGCTGTTCTTAATCTCTTTAGTGGCAAAAATTATTATATAAACCTTCTCTTCTTCAATGCCTTTTTTATGTTTGGGGGTGTTGCTTTTTATAGACTATTTAAAGATAATTTTATCATTAATAAATGGGTTTTAATAGCAACAGTTTTTTTTACGCCAAGCTTTTTATTTTGGTGCAGTGGTATTCATAAAGATGGAGTTATTTTCTCTGCAACAGCAATCAGTATTTTTATTTTTCACAAAGCACTAAAAGATAAATTTAATGCTGTAAGATTATTTATTTTAATCCTCTGCTTTGCATTAATTTTTCTATTAAGAAATTATTATTTACTTGCCATAATGCCTGCTTTTATTGCTTGGTATGTTGTAGAAAAAACTAAACTCAATGCAAAAATTTGTTATGCATTAATGACTTTATTTTGTTTATTGGTTTTAACTTTTTCAAGTTCATTTTCAATTACGAAAGGTATTTGTAAGTCAATAGTAGAAAAGCATAATGAATTTTTAACCCTCGAAGGGAACACTAAATTTCAAACGCCAAATCTTGAAACAAATACAAAAAGTGTAGTATCATATTTTCCTTTTGCAATGCAATCATCATTGTTTCGCCCATTCCCAAATAATATAAAATCAAAAGGGGAGTTCTTTGCAATGCTAGAAAACTATTTTTTTCTTATAATACTCATAGTCGCAATTATATCATTTATCTATAAAAAAAATAGTATAACACAGTCACCAATAATTTTAACTTGCTTCTTAATTAGCTTTTTTTTACTATTATTTATTGGTTACACCGTGTGTTTCGATGGAGCGATTATTAGATATCGAAGTGTATCATTCCCATTATTAATAGTACCTTGTGTTATCATAATTTTTGGTAAAACAAAAGAAGATCTTGCAATGCCATAACCATCAATCCCTCTATCCCTGTATAGAGAAGGTTAGGGGATGAGGCTTCAATATTTTTTTCAAATTTTTCATCCTAAAAAATTTTTAAAATTAAAAAAATATTTACTTTCGAACTTTAATAATCCTAAAATAAACACTAGTTATGGCAAGCTCAGAAACAGGACATGCAAAAAACATAGCTTATTTCAATGAAGCTATTAAAATTTGCGAAAGTTGGGGTACAGATTACAACCCCTCAAAAACAGCACTAAAAGTTGCAAATCTAAAGATCCAATTAGCAGATTCAGATGCTTCACAAACAGATTATGGCGATAAAAAACAAACAAACGCCACCGACAAAAATCTTAGAAAAACCGCTTTTAAACCAATTAACAAATTAGCTACTAAATTAGAAAATGCTATAAAATCAACCGATGCCTCAGAAGCTTCAATTGCCGATGTAGAAGGATTCTGTAGAAAAATTCACGGCGAACGTGCAGGCAATGCTCCTCAAAAAACAGCCGATGCAGCAGGTAAAGAACAAGATAATTCACATTCAGTAGCACAATTATCATTCACAAATATTGTAGAACATCTAAAAGGGTTAAATAAAGCACTCATTGCCGAAAGTTCTTATGCACCAAACGAAACAGAACTAAAAACGGCAACTATAGCAACTTTAATAACAACCCTATCAACGCTAAACGACAATGAATCAAAGTCATTCATTGCAATGAATAAAGCAAAAATTACAAGAGACAAAAAATTATATGCACCAAAAACTGGTCTATTCGATACATTTCAGGCAATAAAAGACTATGCAAAATCCTTGTATGGTATTTCAAGCCCACAATACAAGCAATTGTCAAAACTAAAAATTATAGACCTAAAATAATTTTCAGAAACACGTATCGGCAATTTCCCAGCAAGCATCCGAAATTTCCAAACAGGCGTCCGTACTTTTCAAATAGATATCGGCAGTTTCAAAACAAGTATCGGTAATGTCCAAATAGGTATCGGTAGTTTTCAAATTGATGTCGGCAATTTTCAAATAGACATCGTAACTTCCCGAGTAATAACATAAAAATTCCAAATAGCAATAGGGAGTTTTCAAACTACTACCGCAACATTCCAAACTCCCCTCGCCTTTAGGAGAGGGGTTGGGGGTGAGGTTAAATAAAAATCAATGCAAGCAATCATCCTAGCAGGCGGTTTTGGCACTAGACTACAAACAGTAGTAAAAGAAGTTCCAAAACCACTTGCACCCATTTCTGGTAAACCATTTTTATTTTGGCTAATTACTTACTTGCAGCAACAAGGCATTACCAATTTTATTTTTTCGTTAGGCTATTTACACAATCTAGTAGAAGATTTTTTGAAAGAAGAGTTTCCTAATCTAAACTATGATTGTGTAATAGAAACAGAACCACTTGGAACAGGTGGAGCCATAAAATTTTGTTTAAATAAAACAAACGAAACAGATGTAATTATTGTTAATGGCGATACCTTTTTTAATCTTAATATCAAAGACTTTGTTCAATTTTATCAGAACTCAAATTCAGATTGTTGCATTGCACTAACACCTATGCAAAATTTTGATAGATATGGGTCTGTTACACTCGATAACGATAACAATGTTCTTGAGTTTAATGAAAAAAAATATTGCGAAACAGGCCTAATAAATACTGGTGTCTTGTTGTTAAATAAGAACGTTTTTCTGAATAAAACAGAACATCTTCCTCAAAATTTTTCTTACGAAAAAGACTTTTTAGAGCCGAATATTTCTCAAATAAAAGTTACAGGGTATATTGCAGCCGGTTATTTCATTGATATTGGAATACCCGAAGATTAC
>JANYEB010000039.1 GCA_025363355.1 Chitinophagaceae bacterium
ATAATGATATTGTTGTTGCTGGTGGAATGGAAAGTATGAGCAATGTTCCTTTTTATTCTCCTAACCTTCGTTGGGGTAATAAATATGGTAATGTTAGTATGATTGATGGTTTGGCAAAAGATGGTTTAACAGATGTGTATCACAATTATCCAATGGGTAATGCTGCTGAACTTTGTGCTAAAGAATGTAATGTATCAAGAGAAGATCAGGATGCTTTTGCTATTGAAAGTTACAAGCGTAGTCAAGCAGCTTGGAACGAAGGAAAGTTTGCAAATGAAATTGTACCTGTAGAGGTAGTTACAAAAAAAGGAACTGTTATTATTGATAAAGATGAAGAACCATTTAGTGTAAAGTTTGATAAAATTCCTGAGCTTAAACCAGCATTTTTAAAAGATGGAACTGTAACTGCTGCAAACGCGAGTACAATGAATGATGGAGCTGCTGCTTTGGTTTTAATGAGTAAAGAAAAAGCTGATGAACTAGGTATTAAACCTATTGCAATAGTTCGTGGATATGCCGATGCTGAACAAGCACCAGAATGGTTTACAACAACTCCCTCTTTGGCTGTGCCAAAAGCAGTTGCCAAGGCTGGGTTAACAATGGAGGATGTTGATTTTGTTGAATTAAACGAGGCCTTTAGTGTTGTTGGAATTGTTAACACACAAAAAATGAACTTAGATACAAGCAAAGTAAATGTGAATGGTGGAGCTGTTTCTTTGGGACATCCTTTGGGTTGTAGTGGGGCTAGAATTATTGTTACACTCATCAACGTTTTAAAACAAAATAATGGCAAAATTGGTGCTGCAGGAATTTGTAATGGTGGTGGTGGTGCCAGTGCTTTTGTTATTGAAAATATATAACCAAATCAACATTCTATATCATAGAAAAGAATTCATTAAAATTTTGTTTCAAATAATCTGTAAACTCAATCCATAACAAGACATTTGAATTGCAAAACAACTGCTCGTCAATCAATGGGCTAGATGAGTTTGTCAAAGAATAAAACGACTGTATTTTCTCAAAATGCTTGTCTTGGCTACTTCGCATAAAGTCATTGTGAGATTTTTTTACTTAGCATATTTTAATAAGCGTTGGTAAAAAAAATACATAATGGCACTCTATATTTGAGTATACTCCTACAATTTGTACTACACTAAAGGTGTGGTGGTGTTTGGAATGACTGTCTTTTTATTGCAATGCTTTCTTCAGAACTACCTTTAAACTTTCCGGCTTCACTACTCCCATTTTGTTGCATCAACACAACGTTTGGTGCTCATTTCTATTCACTGCCTATAAACAGTTACACGTTGATAAATTGGCATTAAACCATCTGTTGTTGCCTTTGCTTTTTTGGCATAGAAAAGAATTGAAACTTTTGTTTGCATCTGTGGTAACTTTTGAGTGTGTAAAAATAGATTTTAAAAACACTTAAAAAAGATATTCAATTTCTGAAATGCTTACACTGTACAAGTGTTTCAAAGAAATTCGGTTACCTAGATTTTCAAATTCTTTGGGTAACCGAATTTGCCTCCTACGAGATGCGTTTTTATGAATAAAACAGAAAGGTGTGAAAACAAAAAAGCCTGTAAATACTACTATTTACAGGCTTTTGACTTCTTTTGAAAAGATTTTAGTAGAGCGTACGGGAATCGAACCCGTGATTCCTCCGTGAAAGGGAGGTGTCTTAACCCCTTGACCAACGCTCCATTTTTAATTGGGTTGCAAATATAGGAGTGATGTTCAAGATGCCAAACTTTTATTGCATATTTTTTATAATAAATAAAAAGAACTGCCTTTTATGACAGTTCTAACTTGTATTAAAATTAATTAATCTGTTGCAAACCCAAAAACTAATTAACCCCTAGGACCACCACCATTAGACGATGGGTGATTTGGATGTGCAACTGGTGGGCGAGTTCCAATATTCGGGTTGCTGCCACCATTTGATCTTTGTTGTCGATTGGGTTGAATTTGTCGTCTAACCCATTCTTTCCTTAATAGTTTATGAAACTCAGGCTCCGCTCTAAAACATTTTTTTACTCTGTCATCATTATTTAATAATTTCTTAAAACCATCTTTATATTTTTTCATTACGGCTACCTTCTTCTCTTGAAAAGCAATATCATCATCTTTATTTTCAATTCTTGCTTTTTTTATTTCTTCAGAAAAATTATTGTAAAGCGGCCAAAATTTTTCTGCTTCTTCAGTAGATAAATTCAATTCTTTTGTCATAAAGGCAATTTTCAATGTCTCTATGGTTTGAATTAATTGCTTTTTGTCATTGTTCTCAACTGGGGGTTGACTGCCAGATTCTTGAGCAAAAACGCTCAATGAACACAGAGATAAAATAATGATAAGTATCTTTTTCATTTTATTGTTTTAAGAGTTGGGAGAGTTAGTTTCTTCGTTAGAAACATTGTTTTCTTTTAAATAAACTTCAATTTCTTCATCAGATACAGACTGAATTTCATTTTGTAAATTGTTTAAGTCTTCTAAAGGCGAAGTAAAGGCATCATCGGTAGACACTAAATATGTTTTTTCTGCATCTATTCCTTTAAGTAACTCTGCTTCTGGTAGACTTTGAATACTTGCTTGAATATCTATTTTGCTAACACCTTTGTTACTATAAAGTTGTAACCCGCCAGTAACTAATATACCTGCAAAAAATGCTGCAGCAACGTATTTCAACCATTTCAAAGGTGCTTTTTTAATTGAAACAATCTTAGTTTGTGCTACTTGTTTAATATTAAAGTCTGTAAAATAATCAGCTGGAATTTTATATGGATTTTCCTTTTTAAATGAATTTAAGAAAGGTGCAACTCCTTCTAATTCTTCTACAATTTCATTTTTATTGACCTTATTAAAAATTTGAGAAGGAAGTGTTTCGAAGTATTCTTCTGGCAATTTATATGTTACTTTTTTTGATGCTATTCTTAAAAAAATATCATTGGCAACACTATCAAAATAGCCATCAACTATTTGATAAGGGTTCTTAATTTCAGGTGCAATTTGGTTCAATATCATATACTCATTTTCCATAACCAATGTGAGAGACTTTGTTTTAATTACTTAGTTTAATGATTTCGTATATAATCTTCAATTTTTTTAGCTGCGTGATGATAACTAGCCTTAAGAGCTCCTTCACTTGTTTCTAAAATTTTACTCATTTGCTCGTAGGGAAGTTCATCATAATAACGCAAATTAAATACAATTCTTTGTTTTTCTGGTAGCTTTTGAATAGCTAATTGTAACTTCCACTCTAATTTATTAGCGTTAAAACCCTCACTTGCTTTTACTTTATTAGATAGTCCGGTATCTTCTTCATCAATACTTATTGAAGATCGACGCTTTTGTTGTTCTAAAAAAGTAAGGCTTTCATTAGTTGCTATTCTATAAAGCCAAGTATAAAGCTGACTATCTTCTCTAAAATTTGCCAATCCATTCCAAACTTTAACAAACATATTTTGCAGCACATCATTTGCATCTTCGTGTTCAACTACCATTCTTCTAATATGCCAATATAGTCTTTCCTGATATTTTTTTATAATTGCAGTAAAAGCCTTTTCCTTATTGGGCGTTTCTTTAAATTGAATAAGTAGTTCTTTGTCGTCTTGGTTGAGCATAATTATTAATGCTTGGGATATATTGTAAAATAAAAGGTTTAATCTATCGAAACATATATTTGCCAAAACTAACATTTGTTTGTATGCAAAACTTAGAATTTAACCGTAATGAAGATTGGATGAAATTGCTTTGGAGTGATAGAAAGCAAAAATTTGAAAAAGTTAAGTTAGGTGGAGGTAAAAAATCTATAGATAAGCAGCACGAAAAGAATAAACTTACAGCTCGTGAACGTATAGAATATCTCATTGATAAAGATTCAACGTTTATAGAAATTGGTGCTTTTGCTGGTTATGAAATGTATGCTGAACAAGGTGGTTGCCCTGCTGCAGGAACAGTTTCTGGTGTTGGTTATATCAGTGGCAAACAATGTGTAATTGTAGCCAATGATCAAACAGTAAAGGCTGGTGCTTGGTTTCCTATCACTGGTAAAAAGAATTTGCGTATGCAAGAAATTGCAATGGAAAATAATTTACCGATCATTTATTTAGTTGATAGTGCTGGTGTTTTTCTTCCTATGCAAGATGAAATTTTCCCCGACAAAGAACACTTTGGAAGAATTTTTAGAAACAATGCTAAAATGAGTGCAATGGGCATTACTCAAATTGCTGCTGTTATGGGTGCTTGTGTCGCAGGTGGTGCATATTTACCAATAATGAGCGATGAAACATTAATGGTAGAAGGCAATGGCAGCATTTTTTTAGCTGGAAGTTATTTAGTAAAAGCTGCCATTGGAGAGGATATTGACAATGAAACTTTGGGTGGAGCAAATACACACAATGCTATTAGTGGTATTGCAGATTATAAGTTTAAAACAGAACAAGAATGTTTAGATTATATTAAAGTGATGATGAGTCGTATAGGCGATAATGCTAAAGCTGGTTTTAACAGAGCAAAAAAATATTCTCCTGCAAAAAATGCAGAAGAGATTTATGGTATTATGAGTGAGAATAATGCTAAACCTTATGATATTATTGATATTATAGAAAGAATGGTTGATGCAAATGCAGACGGGACTTCAAGCTTCGATGAATTTAAACAAGACTATGGTAAAACCATTGTTTGCGGTTATGCAAGAATGGATGGTTGGAGTATTGGAATTGTTGCCAATCAAAGATTAATAAGTAAAACGGCTAAGGGTGAAATGCAAATGGGTGGTGTGATTTACAATGACAGTGCAGACAAAGCAGCACGTTTTATAATGAATTGCAACCAAAAGAAAATACCATTAGTTTTTTTGCAAGATGTTACAGGTTTTATGGTGGGTAGCAGAAGTGAGCATAGTGGTATTATTAAAGATGGAGCAAAACTGGTGAATGCAGTTGCTAATTCTGTTGTTCCAAAAATTACAATCATTACTGGCAATAGCTATGGTGCAGGTAATTATGCAATGTGTGGTAAGGCTTATGACCCACGTTTTATATATGCCTGGCCTAGTGCAAAAATTGCAGTAATGGGTGGTGGATCAGCTGCTAAAACTTTATTGCAAATTCAAGTTGCTAGTGAAAAAGCAAAAGGCAAAGAAGTGAGTGCAGAAGATGAAAAGAAATTGCTTGATGAAATAATGCAACGATACGATAAACAAACATCACCATATTACGCTGCTGCTAGACTTTGGATTGATGAAATTATTGACCCAAAAGAAACTCGCAAATACATAAGCGAAGCAATAAGTGCTGCAAACAATAACCCAAATATTGAAGAGTTTAAAACTGGTGTGTTTCAAGTGTAATATTATTTCATCACATCTTCTATAACTTTTCCAACACAACCACTTGGCATTTGAATTTTAAGTAATGCTGCAAGTGTAGCTGCTATATCAGTCATATAGTTTTCTTTATGTGTACTTCCTTTTTTAATGCCCCAACCATACCAAAGTAATGGAATGTGTGCATCGTAAGGATTCCATAATCCGTGTGTAGTTCCTGTCCTCATTCCATCAATGTATCCAGATTTTAAAACAACTTGTATATCACCACTTCTATTTTCAAAATAACCATTAGCTAATCTCTCTTTAATGGTATTATTCATTGGTATTGCCATCAATTTATTCAATTCAAAAACATTCAATATAGCTTCATTTTGTTTCAGATAATTGACAATCCAGTTCACTACTTTTTCTTCATCAATACCCAATGACTGAATTGATTTTTTATTGAGTGTTAGCTGATAGTTTTCGAATGATAAAATAGCTGTATCAATAACAAATTGTTGTTTTAATCGTTTGTTCATTTCTTTCTTTTCTGCACTATCATCAAACGTTCCTCCTGGCAATTTATGTTCTTTCATAAAGCCAGGAATATGAGCAACAGCGTGGTCTGCAGTTAAAAAAGAAACATAATTCCCTGCACCAACTTGTTTATCCAAAGCATCAAATAGTTTTCCTAATTCATCATCAAGTTTTATATAACAATCTAACAACTCCCAGCTATTGGGACCAAACGAATGACCAATATAATCTGGACTAGAAAAACTAATTGCTAAAAAATCAGTTTCATCTCCTTTGCCCATTTTTTCATTAATAAGAATGGTTTTTGCAGCCTCGGCAGTTAAAGTATTTCCATAAGGTGTACTAATAACCTTATTATAATCTTTATTAATATATTTTGACAAGTTATTATATGGAAATCCTGCAGCAGAATCTCCAAAAACCTTGTATTCATAAGGCTTTGCATCATCTGTACAATACTTTAAATAGGTTTCTTTTGGTAGTTGAATATTCCAACCAAGTCTATAAAATGAATCTACTAATTTTCGATTATTAAAATCATTTAACCAAGTTGGCAACTCCTTAATATAGTAACTGCTACTGATAAAACTACCAGTTGCTTTATCGTACCAATAAGCAGCATTTGCACTGTGACCAGCTGGCAAAATTGCACCTCTATCTTTAACAGCAATCCCAATTACTTTACTCTTAAAATTTGTTGCGAGTCTTAGCTCATCGCCAATTGTTGTAACAAGCATATTTTCAGGACTCATTTTTCCAGCATCCCCTTTTGTATTTCCTATACCTTCAACTGTTTTATCTTCTGTACAATAAGCTACTCTATTTAATGACTTATCCCACCAATTATTACCAACAATACCGTGAATATTTGGAACACTACCAGTATAAACACAAGTATGTCCACAAGCTGTAACAGTGGGAGCATAAGGCACCATTGTATTGTTGCAGTTAAAGCCATTATTTATCATTCTTTTAAAACCACCACTAGGTTTGAATAAAGGTTGAAAGCGATATAAATAATCCCAACGCATTTGATCTATAACTATTCCAACAACAAGTTTAGGTTTGGTTGAAACAGATTTTGGCTTTTGACTGATTGCAGCAACTGATATTGTAATTAAAGAGAATAATATTAAAAATACTTTCATTCTATTGCATTTTAAAAGCAAATGTACAAGATGAAATTTTAAAGGGAAATTGGTTATTATCTGATAATAGGAGTCGCAACAATAAACCAAATAAAAAAGGGTAGAAGCATTTTGCTTCTACCCTTTTTATTTGTAGTTTAATAATGTTATTTAATGATACTTATTTGTTGCTTGAATGTAATTGAACCATCAGTTATTTTCATCAAACTTAAAAAGTAATTTCCAGAAGGGATATTATCGGTTGCAATAGCTAGTTTATTGCCTATAGAAAGATTACTAATTCTTTTTGTTAATACCTCAACACCTAACTCGTTATATATTTTTACTATAGCATTTGATATATTTTCGTCAGTAGTTATATTAATAATATTCTTTGCTGGGTTTGGGCTTAATGTAATATGCTTAGAAGCATTGTCTAATTTAATCACTTGGGTGTTACTGTAAAGTGCTTTTGCAGCATCAACCATTTTTAAACGATAATACCAAGTTTTTGATGCAACTGTATTTTTATCAATAAGCTGATATGTTTGAGTGAAAGGCTTATTAGTAGGGATTAAAGCTCCAACAATTTCAACCTGATCAAAAGTTGGTGTAGTTGATTTTTCAACAACATATTGTAACATTCCTTCTTCGTTTGCAACAACCCACTCTAATAAAACATTACTACTTTTTGATGTAGCAATAAACGAAACTAATTTAACAGGAACAGGACAAACAACAACTGACGTATTGGTATAAGAAACAGCATTAGAACGACGACCATTTGCTTGTGCTGTGCCCATTTTAGCACGAACAGAAAACCAATTTAAACTATCTCCAACATCATTTAAAATAACATTTAACGATGTTGTTGTTGCCACTACATCCATATACTTGCTTCCTAATCTGCAAACATCATAAGAGGTAGCACCAGTAACAGCATTCCAACTTATTTTAGTAGTGCCTGCACATATATCTGAAAAAGTAATTCCACCTGGAACTCTTAATATAATAAAAGAAGTATCGCTAATATCTGATGCAGTACCTTGACTTACTCTAATTTTTGCAAATTTTGATGTTGCTGTACTTGGTACTGTCCAGTCTAAATATCTTCTATCTGCTGCAACTGTTGAACTAATTGTACTCCAACTTCCACCATCATTAATAGAGTACTCAACTTTAAATGTGTTTATTGTTGTATTTGCATCCCAACGAATTCTTTGCGATTCATTAACAGAAAATGATTCGCCACCATTAGGATATGTAACTACAATTTCATCAGTGTAACTATACTCCATTATTACATAATATTTTTGGGCATAAGGAACCGTTTTGCCTACAATTTTTAGCGTGTAGTTTCCTGCATTAGGATTGTCTAATTGAACTTGTTCAACATTGTTTACAGAATCTATACCAGTAATTGCTGGGTTTGAAACTGAAGTTTCATCTGGAGTTGTGCCAATATCTAGCACCCACGGTAAGTATTCATTTGCATTGGCATCTAAAATTTTTGTATCCAAGTCATTTACTAAACTTTTTGATGCACTTGCACTTGCCTCTCTATCTCCCCAATAAATCATTATCTTAGCTTTTGCAACATTTGCCGGAACTGCTATAGTATGTGTTTTGGTTACACCATTGGTAATATTATCTGAAAAATAGCTAACATTCTCTATACACTTAACAGCTTTACGAACATTGATTCTTCCCCACCCATAAATAAAATCGGGACCAGGATTTCCTAGATCATCAGCAGTATTTATGGCAATAGCTTTGATTAAACTACCTTCGGGCTCAACTCCAGCATTTTTATTTTTGTATGCTTGATATAGCAAAGCAATGTTGCCTGCAACTGCAGGACAAGACATTGATGTGCCAGAGAAAACAGCAAATGTATTATCTGGTTGTGTTGAGTTTACACTGCTACCTACTGCAGAAATATCTGGTTTAATTCTACCATCTGGTAATGGACCTCGACTACTAGACGCATCAGCAACATCTGATTTAGTTAAATTAGCAACAGTTATTACATTTTTGCCAGCTTTAAAACCACCAGTAATATTTCTCCAATTACTAAGCCCTCCACAGTTTGTATTGCCAGAATTACCTGCAGAGTGAACATACATTAGGTTGGGGTACAATCTTATAAGTTGATCGCTTGTTCTTGCATTAGCATCATAGCCAGAATTGCAACTTTGACCTAGGGAATGAGATACAATTCTTATTAGATTGGTTGAATAAATACTAGGAAAAAGGTTATATGGAGCATAATAATCATAAGATATTAAGTTTGCCCCAGGTGCCTGCCCACGCACCTGTGGATTAAAATTTCCTGCACCAGCAATAATGCCAGATGTATGATCTCCGTGTGTATTTGCAGCAGCAGCATTGGTAGCATTGTTTACTAACCTGCCCTGAAAGTCAATATGTGGGCCTATAATTCCATCATCTCCATTAGCAATATTTATTCCACTACCATCTATTTTTTTTCCATTAACCCAATTGTCAGATGTTTGAACAAAAGTTGTGCGATGGTCAGATATTGCTTGTATATCTTCTAGTACAGCAGGATGTGTGCAAGGCTCAATAAACTGCACCAATGGATGTGTAGCTATTTTTTTAATATTTTCAATGGATGCTTCTAAAACAATAATATCAGTAGATTCTGTTCCAATAACATTAAAAACAAAACCCATATTATTTAAAGAAGTAGTAAGTTGACTAGAAGAAACAAAAGGCAAATAACTAACATTGATTTTTAAATTCCCGCTGCTTGTAACTGCCCAAGATACCTGCGAACTATTGAAAAGTTGACCATCGATTTTATGAGGAGCTGATGGCTTAGAAACTGCGTAAACATTATAGTTATTTAACAAACTAAAGTTGTAATTAATTGGAAAACTGGCTACGTAAGTATTTTTTGGGAGGTAGTCATATAACGCAACTCCAGTTGATAATATTTCTTGCTTTTTTGATTCTGTTGGTAAATCATTAAACTGAAGCCACAAGAAATACTGACCATCAAAAATGCAATCTGCAAAATCAATTGGGTTATTATTTGGATTTTTTTCGGGAGATGTATTTACCCAATTACCAGTTTTTAGATTTACTGTAACTTGACAATCTGCACAAATAAAAATGCAAAAAGATAAAAATAATACAAGAGTTGTTTTCATACAATTTATTTAATAGTCGGGGTAAAGATAAGTTTTAGCTGTATTAAAACTATTTTCCAGTTTATTCAAATTAAATAAATAAAAAAA
>JANYEB010000177.1 GCA_025363355.1 Chitinophagaceae bacterium
GGTTTTATTTATAGTTCTTTTAATAAATATACCTATATAAGCATCTACTGACAAATATGGTAAGGTTAATGTTTCTACCTCACCATTTATAGTTGTAAATTCACCTTGTAATGGGTCTGATTTTGAATTTGGAATTTGCTCAATATACTGACCGCCTTTAGCATCAACAGTTACAGAAACAAAATTAAATTCATATTCACAAACACTTGTATCAAAATCTTCAAGCCAAAATTTAACATTAGTTAAGTTATTACCAGTTTC
The DNA here is from genome assembly GCA_025363355.1 of Chitinophagaceae bacterium. Classification (GTDB taxonomy): domain Bacteria; phylum Bacteroidota; class Bacteroidia; order Chitinophagales; family Chitinophagaceae; genus CAIVPM01. Next base: position 262 of record JANYEB010000177.1, read on the forward strand.
ATTTTTTAAAACTACACCAATATTATCAAAACTAACATCATCTTTTATTGAAAATGATGTTACTGCACCAAATAAGCCATTTAAACTATTAGGTACCAAGGAAGCACTAATAAACCCACCAAGTGACTTGATGGGGTTATTTTGTGCTGCTAATGGGCTTAATGCCCCTGTATAATATAATCTCATTTTAAAATAATCTTTGTATAAATAATACAGTGTAATATTGAGGTCTATTTTCGTGTGGTGCACCAAGACCTGAACTACCAGTTGTCTTTTGATTATCTGATGTTGAGTTAGCGTTATCAGTTGTATTGGGGTAAGTACCACCTGCAAATACACGAACATTGTACGTGTGTGTGTGTGGACCATTTTCGTCTTCTGTTAAGCTGTGTTTCTCTTCACCACCTTCTTTACCTACTGGACTATAATCAGTGTTTGATGGGTCATAACCAACAATAAACATTTTTGTTAAATTGTCGTTTTGAATTGTTGTGCTATTTACAGCATAATTACCACCATCTGCCCAAGCCCAACCAAAATAACCTTTTTTAATACCCATTTTAGATATAGGGTCAAAATTTGCTAACAAAAGTTGATTTGTTAACATTTTTGTTTCCCTGGACATACCTAATTCGTAATTTTGGCTTAAAAACCAGTTTAAACTATCGAAACGAGCATTAAAAACAATACCTTTGTCAATATTTTTCATAACAAAGAAATCGCCAAAATCTAATTCTCTTAAAACGCTACCACCACCGGTAAAGTTTTGAGCAATTTTGATTTTATAACCATTCAAAATAACGTTATCACAATCAAATTGGATAGTAAAGTAATTATCTTCTACAGCGCCAACTGTAACTAAATCGATAATTAAATCTGCTGTCAAATTTAATGTTCCTTTAAACAATAAATAAGTTTTACTTACTGCTGGTTTTAAGGTAAAAATATTTGTTGCTGGAGTATTTGTTTGTACAAATACACCTCTTATATCACCCTTATCTACTTTATTTGTAAATAAATAAAAATTATTTGGATTTGGTACTAAAGTAATTAAACCTAAAGTATATGTTTGTCTTACTTGGTCTGCAGTTGCTTTAATTACACCATTATCACCAAACGATGCTTCGGTTAAATAACCTATTGTTGTATCGTCAGGTATTAATGTCCAATCTGAATAGTTACTACCATTTTTTAAACGGAATTTAACTTCATATTGAAATGCAGGGTCTGCAGTTGGTACTTCTAAATAAACTTTATTATTACTATCAGATATTGGAAAGGTTACTTTACAATTGGATACTTCAACTTCACTTTCAAATGTAAATTCTATTTCTTCAGCATTTGGTACAATATAAAGTTCATCATTTGCTGTATAATCTGAAGGGTCTAAACTTTCAAGTATTAAGTTGATTTGTGAACCTGACTTTATACTTTGAGCGATAGTTTTATAACCACCATTTTGTGAATAAACTCTCCAACCATCAAAATCTCCTGTTGTAAAAGCAGCTGCACTTTTAAACCTACCACCAATACCATCAGCTACTGCTATTTTTCTTAATGAAGAGTCAATTGTCCAGTTTGTTGTTCTTAAACCCCAAGCTAAATTAACCTCATTTTGATTTTTTGGTGAAGTAATTGAACTAAAACGTATATCTTCAATACCTACTACTTGATTAATATTTACTTTATCAAGGTAAGTAGCATCATATTCTGCTTTTGTTTGCCAAAAATCAGTACGTTTATCTTCAATTAAAATACCATTTGTACCTTGTGCTTTTACTCTCGCAATAAAAAATTCAGTACCGGTATTTAAAGGTGGTTGTACACCTGGATTTATTTCTTTAACTAAGGCCTCAACAAAATTAAATGATAAACAACCATCATATTGATAAATTTCTGCGTCTGTTGAACTTGGCACAAAACCATCTGTAAAAGCACCAATTACACTATAACGTATATTTTGCTCAGCAATAAAATCCCCTGCCAATATAGCATTAAAGTTATCTGTTACTGCAGCTACTTCATAACCAAATGGTTCAAAATTTTGTGTTGAATTATAAAATTTAACTCTAACAGGATAATCTGTTCCACCTCTCAGTACATCTAAAAACTTGGTATTTACACCAGTTAAATTACCTGAAGTATCTATACTACAATACCCTACTTCAACAGGTGTTGGTTTATAGGCTATTTTAACCCAATACCAAAAACCATCAAGTGGAATATTTATATTGTCTTGTGCTTCTTTAAATATTAAATTTAAGTCTTCATCAAGCGCTATTGAGTCTTGCCCTAACTTTATTGTTTGTGGATTGGTACCAGCTTCAATTTTAAAGTTATTAAATGTAGGGTCGCCTTTCAATTTTATTATACCAGGGGTATAAGTAAGATTTTTCAATAAATTCTTAGAACCTCCTTCATAATAAGTCAGGAAATCCTGAAACCTATTTAGTTCTTGTACTTCTAAAAATAAATCTTGACTAAACTTTATATTTGACATTCATGTTCTTTTTTTAAAATTAACTAAAATTTAGAGATTTTACAAATCATTTTGGAAACAAGCCTTTATTTCATCTACGTATTTAGATGGACAAAAATCTTTAGATAAGTGGTCAAAGTTTTTCTTAGCAGGTGACTCATTTATAAATTCACCTTTAAAAAACATCTTACCTTTAGCTTCATGTGTTACACCTGCATTATGAAAAATGTGATGTTTTTCCCATAAATTTATTGGTGAGGTTGCCCAGCTAAAAGATAATTCATCAACCACCTTTACAGTTTTGCCAAAATACCAAAGATTATATAATTCTGCCCACATACCTGCACACCATTTTTGTATTGGATAATCTCCTGCTTTTACAGTAGTAATTGCTTCCCTTGAACACATATGAGAATATAATTTATCACAATCATGGTAAACTTTATCCCAAAATTCTGCTGTTAACCCTTTAAAGATATATTGAGCACCACCTGAGTTGGCTTCCTCTTTAATTGGTATTTCTTTGTCAATTCCAATTATATCACACATTTCTTGTAAAATTGTGTCACCTTTGGAATTGACGTATTTTGCACCTATATAACTAATTGTATCACTTAAGTAAATTGTATTATCACCTAATTGAGTAAATTTGTCAAAGTTAGGTAATGATTGAAATATAATATCTGAGTCATGTGAAAATAATACCTCTTTTTCTAACCATGGATTTGCTTCA
>JANYEB010000051.1 GCA_025363355.1 Chitinophagaceae bacterium
CGGTAGCCGGTACAAGACCAACCAAAGCAATTACCCCTGTTACTGTACTTACAGTGTATGTCTTAAACAAGATCGAAGCAAGAGGCGCATTCATGTTAAAATCAAAGCCTTGCATCAATACCTTACCCGGAGCGGTTGCTATTCCTGCACCTACATTTCTTTTGCCTCTCAAAGAAAGCAAATCGTGATTTTTAACCAAGCTCATTACTTGTGTTACTCTTGATGTAACCCTGTTGTCAGAGGCTGTCATCATAAGGTTTCTAACAGCAACCCTTAGCAACTTACCAGCAGCAGCAGCATTCCCAAATTCCGCTCCGTTCTCCCTCACACGGATAAAGTTCGGGTCTGTAGCAATTCGTTGTTTGCTTACACCACTTTTGGTTTTTACTAGGTGTCCATCCTGTGTTTTGTAAAAAGTCAGTTCATCTAAAGTTCCCTGAATCTTCAATAAGCCTTTTAACCGTGCCATAATATTTTATGTTTAAAATGATTCAATAAAGCAGTATTTATGCTACTATTTATCAAAGCTAAACGCTATTTTCTACCTTTTGGCAAAGGCACTTCCGCAATAAGTCATTCCTGCCGATATAGCCATAAAGCAATCATTTAGCCAACTAATATTATTAGTATCTTCGCAATAGCTAATGTATAGGTCACCTATGGCTTAAGTATGGCTAAAGTATCAAATTAATAATTGTTATGGAAAGGATTTGTATTTATCCAAAAGACATTCAAGTAGTAACTGGTAAAAGTGAACGGTACGGGCGCAATATTATATATCAGATAAAAAAGAAGTACGCAAAAGAGAGCCATCAATTGGTAACACTAGAAGAGTTTTGTACTTTTACAGGTTTATGCCTTCTATCAGTAAAAAAGGCTTTATTATAATACTTAAACATACCCCACTATGGTTAGAAACCCAGCGGGGTATTAATAAGTTAGTTAAGCTACTTTTCTAACTTTAGATGTTGCTGTTTTCTCAAGCATTTTAACTGGTAAAATAGCTTTGATAAAATACGCACAACAAACTGGGTGCACTTTTGTACAGCGTGTTAAAAATGCTCAAAATGCAGGAGCAATTGGCGTAATAGTAATTTATAATACTAATAAACCAATTACAATGGGTGGCACAGATAACACGATTACAATTCCTGCTGTAATGATTGGGTTGGATGATGGAAGTAAAATTGAAGCTCAATTTTTAGCTAGCAATACTGTTACTGCCACATTACAACCTGGTGTTCAGTTTGATGGTGATATTGATAATGGAATAGTAGCACACGAATATACACATGGTATTTCTATAAGATTAACTGGTGGTGCTGCTAATTCATCCTGCCTAAATAATGCAGAACAAGCCGGTGAAGGTTGGAGCGATTATTTAGCATTGATGATGACAACAACTTGGTCAACTGCTACTATTAATGATGGAACAATTGCTAGATCAATTGGTGTATATGCATTTAATCAAGTGCCAACTGGTTTTGGAATCAGAACTTATCCTTATACAACAGATATGTCTGTAAACCCACATACATATTCAGACTTGGCAGGTTATGGTGAAGTACATTACATTGGCGAAATTTGGTGTTCAGCAATTTGGGATATGACTTGGGCAATTATTCAACAAGAAAATTTAATAACTGGCAATTTATACAATGCAGGTGGGGCTGGAGGAAATGTTATAGCATTAAATCTTGTTATGATGGGAATGAAACTACAGCCTTGTTCTCCGGGTTTTTTAGATTCTAGAGATGCCATACTTGCTGCAGACGATTTACTTTACAATGGAAAACACAAATGTGTTATTTGGAATGCTTTTGCAAGAAGAGGAATGGGATATAGTGCAAAACAAGGAGCATCATCTAGCACAACAGATCAGACTGCTGCTTTTGATGTACCAATGGCTGTTACTTTTGGTAAACAAAATGCTTTTAAAACAGTTGCTTCAACAAGTCAAACAAGTTTTAATGTAAAAGCAACTTGCCAATGCAAATCGCCCACAAATAATTATAAAATAAAAGTAATTATTCCAACTGGATTTACATATTCAAGTAGCACAGGTGGTGTTAAAAATGCTGATAGCGTTATCTTCTCTAATATTAATTTTCAAAAGGTTTTTCAAACAGATAGTGTTACCTTAAATTTAACTGCATCTTCAACAGGATGTGCACTTGATAGTGTTGTAAATGATAATAGAGATACAAAAACAATTGGTGGATTTACCAATGTAAATATTTCTGGAAATAATGGTTGGAATACAACAACGCAATATGCCTATAGCCCAACAACAGCTTGGCAAGCAGCAGATGTTGATGTTCAAACAGAACAAACATTAACATCAAATTTATTTACGCCAACGGGATTATCGTTATTGTCTTTTTGGCATTTATACGATTTTGAAGGAGGCTTTGATGGAGGGCTAATAGAACTATCAACAAATAATGGAACAAGTTGGCAAGCTATTAGTAATTATTTTGTACAAAATGGATATAATACAACTATCGATGCATCTGCACCATTAGCGAATCAAAAAGCATTTTCAGGAACAATATCTTCATTCCAAAATTCTATTGCTAATCTAACACCATTTAAAAATAGTGCAATTAAATTGAGATTTAGAACAGGCACAGATGTTGGCAATTCTGGAATGGGAACTTTAAAAGGATGGATTGTTGATGATATCACTGTAACCAATGGTTGTGGAGCTTTTGTTAAGTTTTATATATATGATTCTGCTAATAACTTGCTAGATTCATCTTCAGTTCCTGTTTACATTACTCCCAAAATATTGCCAGTTAAATACACATCATTTGCAGCTATATCAACAGGAAAAATGTCTTTACTACAATGGATTATTGCAGAGCAAATTAATGTTAAGCAATACACTATTGAAAGAAGTGTTGATGGTATGAGTTGGATTAGTATTGGGATAGTAAATGCAACAAATAATCTCGACTATAATTATACTGATGAAAAGCCAAGTGATGGAGTGAATTATTACAGAATAAAAGCAGTTGATTTCAATGGCTCGTTTAATATTTCAGAAACGCGTCAAGTTAGTTTTACCAGTATAAAAGGTTCCATCTCTATAGTTCCTAATCCATCAAAAAATGATACTAAAATTTATTTGCCAAAAAGTTTTAATGCAAATAGATTAAAGATTTATGATGCACAAGGGAAACTAATTTTTGAAAAAACTGTAGAAGCAGCTAATACGTTTATAACATTGAATACAAGTAATTTTAAGCAAGGAATATATCTTGTAAATGTTTTAAACAAAAATGGCGAAGTATTGTCTGATAAGTTAATCATAGCCAAATAATGAATCTGAAGAATAAATATTTTATAACAATTATGTTGCTTGTTTGTTTCTTTAACAGCAATGCTCAAGGCTATCTTGAGTTTGTTGAAAATAAAGGGCAATGGGCAGATAATATTTCTTACAAAGGAGCTTTACAAGCTGGAGCAATTGCATTAAAACCAGATGGTGGTTATAGAATGCTACAGCATAATACTTATGATTTACAGGCTATTCATAATTTCTATCATCCAGAAGGAAATGATGCAAAAGGAAAAGCTATTGCACCGAATACTTTAGCCTTACACTCCCACGTTTATGAAGTCAGTTTTTTAGGTGCTAATAAAAATCCACAAGGCATTGCAGAAAAGCCACAAGAAAGCTATAACAATTATTATATAGGTAATGAACCAAAACATTGGGCAAGTGGTTGCAAAATTTTTCATGCAATAACATACAAAAATATTTACCCAAATATTGATGTGAGATATTATACTGGAAATGGGAGTGTTAAGTATGATTTTATTGTAAATCCTGGTGGTAATCCTAACCTAATTGCAATGGTGTTTGATGGTGCAGATCAACTAACAATTAAAAAAGGGAAACTTATTATCAAAACTTCTGTTGCAGAAGAAAAAGAATTAGCCCCATACACTTTTCAGCCATCAATCAATGGTAGAAAAACAATTGATTGTAAGTATAAAATAAAAGCTAATATTGTTACATTTAGTTTAGATGATTATGATAAATCGTTACCATTAATTATAGACCCAACAAAAGTATTTTCAACATTTACTGGCAGTTCAGCAGATAATTGGGGATTTACTGCAACATACGATGCTGCAGGAAATTTTTATGCAGGGGGAATTGTATTTGATGCAGGATTTCCTGTTAGCAATGGATCAACTTATCAAGGTGGGGTAGATTCTGACGATGGTAATCGGTTTGATATTGGTATCATTAAATTTAATCCAACAGGAACTGCAAGGGTTTACGCAACTTACATTGGTGGTGCTGCTAATGAACAGCCACATAGTTTAATAGTTGATAATAGTGGCAATCTTGTAATTGCTGGTAGAACAAATTCAACTAATTATCCTACCACAATTCCTAATTCTGGACCTTGTGGCAATAAAGACATCATTATTACAAAACTTGACAATTTAGGCAATATTTTAGCCTCAAAAAAAATTGGTGGAACCGATGATGATGGAATGAATATCAAACCCAAATATTCAAATGCTGCCCCAACAGGGCTTGAAACAATTAATAGAAATTATGGTGATGATGCAAGAAGTGAAGTCATTGTTGATGAGGTAAATAATATACTACTTGCATCTTGCACACAATCAACAGATTTTTTTGTAACTGCTAATGCATTTCAAAAAAATAATGGAGGTGCTTCTACGGCATTGGCAAGAAAACAAGACGCTGTTTTTATTAGATTATCAAATGATTTGACGAATGTTTTAACAAGTACATATCTGGGTGGCAACAGAGATGATGCTGCATTTGTATTAGCGATTCATCCATTAAACAAAAACATTTATTTGGCAGGAGGAACTGTAAGTGGCGATTTCCCTGGAGATACAACCGGAGTAATTAATACTAAATATCAAGGTGGGCAGTGTGATGGATTTGTTTCTATTTTAAGTCCAGATGGTACGCAACTTTTAAAGTCTTGTTTTATGGGTACATCGGGTGGTGAGAATGTTTATGGAATTCAGTTTGATAAAAACGGATTTCCATATATAATGGGAGTGACAACTGGTAATTGGCCAATAATTAATGCACAATACAATACACCTTTTTCTCACCAATTTATATCCAAACTAAAACCAGATTTAAGTGGCTATGTTTATTCCACAACTTGGGGCACAATATCACCAGCTCCAAACATTTCGCCAGTTGCATTTTTAGTGGATAGGTGTGAAAATGTATATATTTCTGGTTGGGGAGGCTCTATAAATACCAATCAAAATCACTTTTACCCAAGTAGTGGAACATCAGGGTTGCCAATAACTGCAAACGCACTTCAAAAGACAACTGATGGTAATGATTTTTATTTCTTTGTTTTAGAAAGAAATGCTAGATCGCAGCTTTATGGTGATTATTTTGGACAAAATGGTGGACAAAATGGTGAACACGTGGATGGTGGTACTAGTAGATTTGATAAAGACGGGATTATTTATCAAAGTTTATGTGCAAATTGCGGAAAAGGAGCTGTTTTCCCAACAACACCCGGTGCTTACAGTACTGTTAATGGATCTGTAAATTGTAACTTGGCAGCAGTTAAAATTAATTTAAATTTGTCAGGAATTGCGAATGGAGTAAGATCATCCATTAAAGGTGTAGAGGGTGATACTTCTGGCTGTGTACCATTGCTAGTAAAATTTGTTGATACAATTGCACAAGGTGTAAAATACACTTGGAATTTTGGTGATGGAAGCCCTGAAGGTTCTACATCAAAGCCAGATACATTTCATTATTATCAAAATATTGGATTATATAAAGTGAGGCTTATTTCTATTGATTCTTCTACTTGCAATATCGTTGATACATCATATTTAACAATGAGAATTAGAAGCGATAGTGCTAAACTAAATTTAGCCTACAAAAAAGTAGGTGACTGTGTCTCTAATACCTACGAATTTGATAATCGTGGTTCTACTTTTCCACCTTTAAAACCATTCAAAAATAACTCATTCAAAATTAATTTTGGGGATGGTTCACCTACTGTTCCAATGGGTTTTCAAGCAATACAACATAACTATCCTATTCCTGGTATTTATAAAATTATAATGACTTTAGTTGATACCAATTATTGTAACGAACCAGAATCTGATAGTGTAGTAATAAATGTAATTGATAGGGTAAAAGCGAATTTTACACCACCTTCAACAGGCTGTTTATCTAGTGGAATAAAGTTTACTCATCATTCTGTTGGTAGCGATAATGTTGTATGGCATTTTGGCGATGGAAGTACATCTAACTTAGATACTGCTGTTCATGTCTACAATAATTCTGGCAATTATACTATAAAGCTTTTTGCGTATAATATGTTTAGTTGTAATAAAGTTGATTCAGCTTCATTTACTATTTCCATTAGCATATCTCCAACTGCAAATTTTACCTATAATCCTTTGCCACCAAGGGTCAACACTGCTGTTAACTTCATAAATAAATCTACTGGTGCAGTAAAATATGTATGGTCTTTTGGAGATGGGGATACAATTATTACAAACAACATCAATCAACAAATTAAACATCTTTTTCAAGTAAATAAGTTGTTTAAAACCTGCTTAACAGTTTATAATATGTTCGATTGTCCGGATACAATGTGTAAAAATATTCAAGCTCGTGTTAGTTCTTTATATGATGTGCCAAGTGCTTTTTCTCCAAATGGAAATGGTATTAATGATAAGATTTTTGTGAAGGGATATGGGATTAAAAAAATCAGTTGGAATATCTATAATCGTTGGGGAATATTAATGTTCAATAGTAATGATTTAGCAGAAGGTTGGGATGGCAGATACAAAGGCGAAATTCAACCACAAGATGTATATCATTATACACTAATTGTAGACTTTTATGACGATAAAAAAGAAACAAAAACTGGTGATATAACTTTGCTTCGTTAACTACCTCTCAATCATTTCAGGGGAAGTTTAAAATATATTCATTGAAAAAAGTAAATAACATATTAGGTAATAGAAGTTCAATAGATATTATTCATTCAAATGAATGGTTGCTATTGTTGTCAAATTATGCCACCAAAAAAAATAAGTTCAATTTTTTACTCTTTCAATTTTTATTTATTGCTTATTGTTTATTGCCTATTGCATCTCAATCACAAGATTTGCATTTTTCTCAATACACAAATTCACCATTGCTTATAAACCCAGCAAATACTGGCTATTCGCTAGATTATGATTACAGAATTGGCATTAATCATAGAACACAATGGGCTGCTACTAATGTGCCTTATAAAACAATGAGTGCTTGGGCAGATGCTCAATTATTCAAGAAAAAACTTGAAACAAGCTGGGTTGGTATTGGTGCAATTTTATTAAACGATGTTGCTGGTACAGGTAATTTAACGTCTATAAAAAGCTTTTTAAATATTGCTTATCACCAGCAACTTGATGATAACAATTTGTTGAGTGTTGGATTTAGTGGGGGACTTGTCCAAAAAAGAATAGATTATACTAAACTTACTTTTGATGAACAATGGAATGGAAGATTTTTTGATATTGATTTACCATCTAATGAACCATTTGTTACCAACAACGCTTCATATATTGATTTAAATGCTGGCATTAATTATTCCTGGTTTGCCAACGATAATTTTTATTTGAATTTTGGGGCTAGTGTAATGCATTTAAACACACCATCTGAAACATTTTTCAATCCTTCTACTGTTGATGCCAAGTTAAGTCGTAGATACAATTTTTTTGCCAATGCAAGCATTAAAATGAGTGATATATTGATATTGAGCCCTCACGTTTATTACAGCAAAATGAGCACAGCAGAAGAAACTGTAATTGGCTTTAATGGGCAGTACAATTTAAGTGGAGATGGTGGAAAAAGCCAACTATTATTTGGAGCATATTATAGAAACAAAGACGCCATTGCACCAGCAATTGGATATCAGGTAAACAATGTGCAACTAATGTTTAACTACGATGCTACAACATCTACACTAACCACTTATAGTGCTTTTAGAAGTGCTTATGAATTCTCTTTAATTTGGAATGGCATTTATAGTGGATTAGATGGCAATGAAAAAGCTGTTAAATGCCCAAGGTTTTAACCTTGTATTTTATGAATAATATTCGTAGTTGAAAATCCTTCTACAATTTTATTAATCACAACCCTTCCTCCATTTGCAATTACTTCTTTTGAGCCAGCAATTTGTTCAATGGTATAATCTCCGCCTTTCACCAAAACATCTGGCAATAATGTAGCAATTAATTGTTGAGGAGTAGCTTCATCAAAAATAATTACAGCATCAACAACAGATAAAGCAGCCAATAATATAGCCCTGCTTTCTTCATTATTAATAGGCCTGCTATCTCCTTTGCCCAAGCGTTTTACACTGGCATCGCTATTAACTGCTACAATTAAATAATCAGCTTCGCTGGCAGCTTGCGATAATGAATAAATATGCCCTTGATGCAAAATATCAAAACAACCATTTGTAAAAGCAACAGTTTTTCCAGACGCTCTCCACGATGCAATTTGTCTTTTTAATTTATCTAAGTCAAAAATTTTTGTTTGAGTTGATAGAATATATTTCATACCTAAAAATGGCTATTTGTAATTACTTTAAGTCAAAATTACTGCTTTAAAACTTTATTCTTTTACTTTTGAAAAATGTCATCATTTAAGAACAGATTAATTATAGGCAGACAGCCGTTAGTAGAAGCTATTGCAGCAGGAAAAACAATTGATAAAATAATGCTGCAAAAAAATGCAAACGGAGAAATTTCTAACCAAATAAGAGCATTGTGCAAAGAGCATCAAATACCAATGCAGTTTGTGCCAATTGAAAAATTAAACAGTTTTTCAAGAGCCAATCATCAAGGTGTAATAGCATTTACAGCCATTGTAAATTATTTGCCACTTCAACAAATTATAGATTTTACAGTTGGTAATGGAGATACGCCTTTGTTTTTAATGTTAGATGGCGTAACAGATGTTAGAAATATTGGAGCCATTGCCAGAACTGCTTTGTGCTGTGGTGCTCAGGCTATCATTATTCCAGATAAAGGCGTTGGTGCTTTAAATGAAGAGGCTATGAAAAGCAGTGCTGGTGCATTAGAACATATTCATATTTGTCGTGTAACCAGCTTGATGAAAGCTATTGATGAATTGCACTTAAACGGCATCAAGGTTTTTGCCAGCGAAATGAAAGCAGATAAAAAATTGTACGATTTAAATGTTACTGAACCTTGTTGTATTGTTATGGGAGGAGAGGAGCAAGGCGTTTACCCAGCAGTGATGAAAATTTGTGACGAATTATTTCATATTCCAATGGTTGGCAAATTCGAATCGCTAAACGTTTCTGTAGCAACTGGAATGATTTTATACGAAGCAATGAAACAAAGAAATTAAGATTTCTTTTATATGTAGCAAAGGGTTTTGAAGATTTTTGCGTTTAATGTTAAAACTAAACGTACTAATCAAAACCATAAGTAATGATGCTAACAAAAAGAAGATTACTACTATTATTGCTATTGCCATTTACAGCCCAAGCTCAACCAATCATAAATAGTTGGAATGTTAATAGCAATGGGCAAAAAGCAACTTATTATGCACAAACTGGTACTGCTGGTTCACCAGTTTATACTTACACAGTTTCGCCAGATAGCGCAGATGTTTTAAAACTCTGCTACACCAGCGATTCAGTTTGGATTCGTTGCCAAGGATTAAGCACAAATATGGGCAAATACCTGAATCCTGGTTACTGTTTAGCCCAAAACTATACTTTTCGCTTTCCTCGAAATCCACAAGCTGCCTCAACACACACAACATCGCCAATGGGTGGGCAAATTGGATTGCTTTTAAACGGAATTCCCATTTATGGATTAAGTAACGCCAATTCTTGGACAGGTTCTACCAATACACCAATGGGTTTGGGTATTTGGAATATGGAGGTGGGTAAGGCAGAAGGTTTTGTTTTAGATACTTCATTTGGTGCTCATCCACAACAACAAGGTGCATATCATTCACATACTACTCCTTACAGATTATATAAAAATGTAGCAACATCAACCCACTCACCAATTGTTGGTTATGCTTTTGATGGCTATCCTGTTTATGGCCCTTATGGATACAGTGTTGCAACAAATGCAAGCAGTGCTGTCACCAGAATGAAAACTGGATTTGCTATTAGAAATATCACAACAAGAACAACCTTACCAAACGGTATTGCAGCATCTCAAGCTGGTCCAGCAGTTAACACAACATATCCTCTTGGCACTTATGCAGAAGACTATGAATGGAATGCTAGCAATGGTGGAGATTTAGACAAGTACAATGGAAGATTTTGTGTAACTCCAGAATATCCAACTGGTACTTATGCCTATTTTGTAACAATAGATGCAGCTGGAAAAGCAGCATTTCCATATTACATAGGATTTCAATATTATGGTGTGGTTGATACAAAAAATATTACTGCTGCTGGTCAAACAACCACTGTAATCTCTTTTCCAACAAGCAATACAACTTGTAAGTATCCAACAACTTTACCCATTCAACTTAAAAGTTTTACTGGAGAAATAAATAACACCAATAATATATTATCGTGGATTGTTTTAAAAGAATTGAATGTAAAATATTTTATAATCGAGAAAAGCCAAGACGCAAGCAACTTTAAAACCCTTGCCATTGTTAATAGCAAAGGCAATAGCAATGTTGAACAAGGCTATACGTACAATGATGAAACGCCTTTTGCCAATAATTATTACAGACTAATTTCTGTTGAATATGATGGAAAAGAAACTGTTTCAAATATTATATCATTAAATAGAAAAAGCAAAGGAAGTGTTAGCATTTATCCAACTTTTGCAAACGATAAAATCTATGTTAAAGCAACAAATCTTGATATTAAAGGAAACCTTAAAATTTATAATAATATAGGTAGGCAATTGATAAGTTCTGATATTGATTTGCCAAAAGGGAATGATAAAAGCATCAACATAGCATCACTCTACAAAGGGATATATTTTGCAGTTATTGAAACATCTAATGGATTAAAAGAAGTTGTAAAAATATTTAAGCAGTAAGTTTTAAATGATTTAGACAGACTCCTAGAAAAACCTTCGTGTTTATTGTGTTTAATAATCTGTATTGGCAAAGATTGGTTTAGGCATTTGCACCTGAAAATAACTTATATTAACAACAAAAAAGGTTTGCTTTCGCAAACCTTTTTTGTTGTTAATATAAGTTAGATTTTTATAGATGTAATTTAGCTTTCTTTTCTAATAAAGCCTCAACAGTTTCTACATACATTTCATCAGATATACAACAATCAACTGGGCACACACTAGCACATTGTGGTTCCTCGTGAAAACCTTGGCACTCTGTACACTTGCTAGGAGAAATAAAATAAGTATCAGTAGCAATAGGTGCATTTTTTGCATCAGCTTCAACAATAGTTCCATCCATTAAAACATAAGTTCCTTTAACAGATGTTCCATCTGTAATAGCCCACTCAACACCACCTTCATAGATAGCATTATTAGGACATTCTGGTTCGCAAGCACCACAGTTTATACATTCGTCGGTAATTTTAATAGCCATAAGAGTATTTTTGCTTTTAGTTTTTTAAATTGACGGCATAAAAGTAAAGAAATAATTAAATGAACATTGAACAAAAAATAGAAATTTTAGTTAGACTTAAAAATTATATAGAAAATAATAGCGAAGAATGGCAAATTGCTAAGCAAGATGCAAGCAGAGCAAACCCTTGGTTTAACGATGTATTTATTGATTTGGCAAGCAATAATATAGCTACACATTTTTTAGATGAAATCAAATTGAAGGATTGGCTAAAACAATATCCAATTGCTGCAAGTTCATCTAACAAAATCGTTGGAATTGTAATGGCAGGCAATATTCCATTAGTAGGCTTTCACGATTTTTTATGTGTGTTTCTAAGTGGTCATAATGCACTTATTAAAGCATCATCAAAAGATGAAGTGTTGATAAAACATTTGGTAATGAAGTTGAAAGAATGGAATGATTCTTTAGAAACCGTTATCAATTTTGCTCAAAACCTCAAAGGCTGTGATGCCTATATTGCTACAGGGAGCAATAATAGCAGCAGGTATTTTGAATTTTACTTTGGAAAGTATCCCAATATTATTCGTCGTAACAGAACTTCTGTAGCAGTTTTAGCAGGCGAGGAAACTGTTGAAGAACTTGAACTTTTAGCAAGAGATATTCAGTTGTATTTTGGACAAGGTTGCAGAAATGTTACACATTTGTTTGTGCCAAAAGAATATGATTTTATTCCCTTGTTAACTGCTTTAAAACCTTATGAATACTTTTTAGAGTTTCATAAATACAAACATAATTACGATTATCAACTGGCATTGCTAATGATGAATAGTAAGTTTTATATGACCGATGGAAGTGTGATACTTGCAGAAAATGATTCTATCTTTTCTGCTATTAGTCAGGTCCATTACACTTATTACACAAATGCTGATAAACTTAAAGAAAAACTTGAAAGTAATGATGATATACAATGCATAGTAGGTAGGGGTTCTACACCTTTTGGTAAAGCACAAGAACCAAGTTTAGGTGATTATGCAGATGGTGTTGATACTATGAAGTTTTTATATGAATTACACCACATAGGCACATAGGAATAATTATATAAAATACATAAACACTATGTCTCTATGTGTCTATGTGGTAATCCAAAACAATGAATTTATTAAAACGTTTTCAAGAACATTATAGACAACATTTTTCAACTTTCTTTCCTGCAAATAACAAGTTTATACTTGCAGTAAGTGGGGGGGTAGATAGTGTTGTGCTGGTTGATTTATTTGCAAATTCTAACCTTGATTTTGTAATAGCACATTGCAATTTTAAATTAAGAGGAGAAGAAAGTGAACGTGATGAAAATTTTGTGAAAGCATTGGCAGTAAAGCATAGTAAAGAAACATTTGTTAAACATTTTGATACAAAAACTTATGCAGATAAAAATAAAGTATCGATTCAAGTTGCTGCAAGAGATTTAAGATATAATTGGTTTAAAGAACTTCAAACTTCAAACTTCCAACTTCCAACTTTTCTTGTTACTGCCCATCATCAAAATGATAATATAGAAACGGTGTTGATTAATTTCTTTCGTGGCACTGGCATTCAAGGTTTAACAGGCATCAATGCATTTGATAAAGAAAGAAGGATTGTTCGTCCTTTACTGCCATTTAAAAAAGAAGAACTACTCAAATATGCAACAGAAAATGATTTAGCTTTTGTAGAAGACTCATCAAATGCCACAAACAAATACACCAGAAATAATTTTAGAAATCAGATTATTCCTTTAGTGAAACAACACTTCCCTTCAGCAGAGGGAAACTTGCTTAATAATATTCATCGCTTAAATGAAGTAGAGTTATTGTATAACGAGTCTGTAGAAAAGTATAAAAAATCTTTAATAGTTTTAAAAGGAGAGGCGTTGCATATTCCTATTCTTAAACTAAAAAAAGTTAAAACCTTACACACTATTATTTGGGAATTAATTAAGGATTTTAGTTTTAATGCTACACAAGTAAACGAGGTTATTAAATTACTTGATTCTGGTAATGGTAGCTATATACAGTCTACAACATATCGAATTATTAATAATAGAAACTGGCTTATCATTACCCCACTAAAGGAAGAAGAATCTTTGACTTTTATTATTGAAAAAGATGATAAGATAATTGAATTTGGTAATGCTAAAATTATGATTGAACAAGTTCATACTTCAAACTTTAAACATCAAACTTCAAACGATATTGCAACACTTGATTTTGATGCTGTAGAATTCCCATTAGTGCTTCGTAAGTGGAAGCAAGGAGATTATTTCTATCCTTTAGGAATGACTAAAAAACAAAAGCTAAGCAAGTTCTTTATTAATCAAAAACTATCCTTAACACAAAAAGAAAATGTGTGGGTTATTGAATCAAACAAAAAAATTGTTTGGATTGTTGGATATAGAATAGATAATCGTTTTAGAATAATAGAACATACCCAACAGATTATGAAGTTAAGTGTTTAATATAAGCTTGTACCTCTTCAATAAAATTAGTTAGAGGATTAAAATGTCCAAAAGCATTACAAGTAACAATTAAAAATAGAATGCCATAAACAGCACCCCAAAAGTGAGCAGAGTGATTGATATTGCTATTTCCTCTTTTGGCTAAATAGGCAGAAACGCCAAGATAAATAATTCCAAAAAGAAACGCAGGTAGATGAATGCCAGGAATGATAATGAGTCCAATTCCTTGTAAAGGATCTAGAAAAATAAAGGCAAATACAATTGCAGAAACTGCACCCGATGCACCAAGACTTCTATAGTGATAACTGTCTTTATGTTTAAAATAAGTTGGCAATAAACAAACAAATAAAGCAGATATATACAATAACAAATACATCAACTTGCCAGATGCTCCAAATATGCTAACACAGGCATCTTCTATTGATTGCCCAAACATATAAAACGAGTACATATTAAATGCCAAATGTGGAATATCAGCGTGAATAAATCCACAAGTAATAAATCTGTACCATTGATTTCTGTTGGTTATTGCTGGAGGATAAAATATTAAATCATCAATCAGTTTTTGGTTAGAAAAACCAACAAACGACGCTATACAAGTCACAGCAATAATTAAAATAGTTACAGACATCATAAGTGCAATATTATTGATTTTATGTAGATGACAACAAGCTTTTTAAATCGTATATCGTACATCAAACGTGATGATATTTTTCATTTCTTAAAATGCTACAAGCTCGATAAACCTGTTCAGCTAAAATTAAACGAACCATCATATGTGGAAATACAAGTTTAGATAAACTCCAAATGTAGTTGGCTCTTTGCTTAACGGTTTCATCTACACCAAAAGCACCACCAATTAAAATTACAATTCTTTTGCAACTTTCATTGGCACGTTGTTGTATAAATGTTGCTAGTTCTGTTGATGATAATTGTTTACCTCTTTCATCTAGCAAAACAAGAAAATCTTCTTTTTGTATTTGAGCAAGAATAGAAGTTGCTTCAGCTTTCTTTAAATCAATTTCACTTAAAGTAGCTGCATTTTTTGGTGTTGGAATAATTTGCCAATCAGCAGGAAAATACTTTTTTATCCTACTACTAAAATCATCAATAGAAGCTTTTAAATCTGCATCGTGAGGTTTGCCAACTGATATAAGCTGAATCTTCATTTTAAACTTTTAATTGTTCATTTGTGCAGTATATGTTGCTGCATAATAACCATTCAATTGCATTAATTCATTGTGTGTGCCTTGCTCAACAATAGAACCATTATCTAGTTCAACAATTTTATCAAATACAAATTCCCTGAATATTCTATGTGAAATAAAGATTGCCGATTTATGCTGTAGAAAGCTTGTTAAAGCTGAGCCAATTTTTTTTTCAGTAATATTATCAACGGCACTAAAACAATCGTCAAATACATACAAATTAGCATTTTTTATTAATGCTCTTGAAATTGCAATACGTTGTTTTTGTCCACCACTTAATGTAACACCTCTTTCACCAATCACTGTTTCATATTGCTTTTCAAAACCTTTAATTTCTGTATCAACAGCAGCGATAGCAGCAATTTGTTCAATCAATTCCATTGTTGATGAGTTGCTATTGCCAAACTCTATATTTTCTTTAACTGTATCACTAAACAAAAAAACATCTTGTGGTACATAGCCAATTTGTTCTCTCCATTCTTTTATAGGTAGTTGTTCTATTGGCATTCCATTGGCTGTAATACTTCCTTTATCTGCATTGTATAATCTCATTAGCAATAAAGCAAGCGTTGATTTACCACTGCCTGTTTTGCCTAGCACAAAAATCTTCTCGTT
>JANYEB010000204.1 GCA_025363355.1 Chitinophagaceae bacterium
TACTTCTGCAAAGCCCATAAAAGCAAGTTCTCTATAATGTTTAACTAAAGTAGCACCTGCTGCTTGCATTAAATCTCCACCCCAACATTGAATGTTAGCAGTAGTATCTTTCAGCTTGATTTGTTTAATCAAATTGCTTCCATGCAAATCGCCACTTGCTTCTCCTGCAATAATGTAATATTTCATTGGGGCGAAAATAGTTTAAAAGTTTAAGGGTTTAAAGTTTAAAAGTTTTGAACTTAATTTGTAACAATGTTCAACTTTCTTAAACATACATTTCTTCATCCTTTACAAGAGTTTATCAATGATAGTCGTGCTATCGGTGTGTGTTTATTACTTTGTACATTTATATCCTTAATCGTTGCTAATACAAGTGCTGGATCATCTTACTTACATTTTTGGCAAGATAGTTTTCGGGCAAATAGTGAACATTATTTGCACTTAGGTTTTCTTTCATTTCCAAATTCAATTCTTACCATCATCAACGATTTATTAATGGCAGTTTTCTTTTTTATGGCAGGAATGGAAATTAAAAGAGAAATGCTAATTGGAGAATTATCTTCTATTCAAAAATCATTGTTGCCAATTGCAGCCGCTGCTGGTGGAATGCTATTTCCTGCATTGCTTTTCACTATTTGCAACAAAGGAACAGTCTATCAAAATGGATGGGCAATTCCAACTGCAACAGACATTGCATTTACATTAGGTATAGCATCTTTATTGGGCAAAAGAGTGCCAGTAAATCTAAAAATATTTTTAATGGCTTTAGCAATTATTGATGATTTAGGAGCCATTATTATAATAGCTTTTTTCTATGGAGAGCCAGTAAAGTATTTATACATCATTGGTGTATTAATTTCAGCACTTGTATTATGGTTTTTAAACTATAAAAAAGTAAAATTTGGTTATTTGAATCTCATAATTGGAGTTTTACTATGGTATTGTATGTTTAACTCTGGTATTCACGCAACTGTTGCTGGTGTTGTATTTGCAATGTTTGTTCCTGTAAAATTATTGCATCGTTTTGAAATGAAATTACACACACCAGTTTACTTTATCATTCTTCCATTATTTGCTTTAGCTAACACAGCAATTGTATTTCCAAACAATATGGGTGCAGCTTTAACTAGCAGTTTATCTTGGGGAATTATTTTTGGATTGTGTCTTGGCAAACCAATTGGTATTTTTTTAACAAGCTATTTTTTAGTGTATAAAAAGTGGGCTTTATTACCAGATGGAATTTCTTGGAATTCATTGCTTGGTGGTGGAATGCTTGCAGGCATTGGCTTTACAATGAGTATCTTTATTTCAACATTAGCATTTGATAATTTAGTAATGCAAGATATTGGCAAAATAGCAACACTGTTGGCATCATTTATTGCAATTGTTTTGGGGTGTTTAATGTTTATCATTCCAAATAAAAAATAACTTTAAAGAGTTATCAACTTTTAAAAGTTGATAACTCTTGCAAATAATTTATAATGAAAAAAATATTTATAATTAGCTTATTAACCACAAGCATTTCTAGTTTCTCGCAAGACTCGACTTTTGCAAGAAAAATAGTTGATACACTTACTTCAAAAACCTTTTGGGGAAGAGGTTATACCAATGATGGAATGCACAAAGCTGCGTTATTTTTAGCAGATGAGTTTGCAGCATTTGGTTTAGAACCGATGAAAGGAAAATCCTTTTTTCAAGAGTATAGTTTTAGCGTTAATACTTTTCCTGAAAGAATAACAATGAATATTAATGATAAAGAATTAGAAGCTGGTAAAGATTTTATTGTTGCTGCTGAAAGTAGAGGAATAAAAGCTGGTGGAAAATTAGAACAAACAGACAGTATTACGTTTGTTGATAAAACAAATAGATTCATTGTTAAGCTGGAGAATAAGTTAACAATGGACGTAGCTCAACGTGTAGAGGATTATACCATTGTTCAAATTGACAAAAAAAGTATTAGCTCCAACCCAATTTATTATCAAGTCACAGTAGATAATAAATTCATTAAAAACTTTAAAGCAGCCAATATTTGTGGTGTTGTAAAAGGTACAGTCCATCCTGATTCTATTATAATGATTACTGCACATTATGACCATTTAGGCGGCTTAGGAAGAGACACCTATTTTCCAGGTGCAAATGATAATGCAAGTGGTGTTTCATTGCTGCTAAATTTGGCAAGATATTATGCCAAACATCCTCAACCTTACACCATTGGTTTTATTCTTTTTTCTGGAGAAGAAGCTGGATTAATGGGTTCAAAATATTTTACAGAAAATCCATTGATTACACTTAAAAACATTCGCTTTTTAACCAATACAGATTTAGCAGGAACTGGTGTTGACGGTATTACTGTTGTTAATGCAACTGAATTTCCTAAAGAATTTAAAATAATGCAAGACATTAATAATGAATATAAATTATTGAAAGCTGTAAATCCACGTGGCAAGGCTGCAAATAGTGACCATTATTTCTTTACAGAGAAAGGTGTTCCTTCTTTTTTCTTTTATACGCTTGGTGGCATTACTGCCTATCACGATGTTTTTGACATTTCTGCTACATTACCTTTAAATAAACATCAAGATTTGTTTAAACTGATGATTAAGTTTAACGAGAAACTGATGAGTTTGTAACACAGTACAAATTTGTCCTTTACATTTGCCAAAATATTACAATATGAAAAAAATATTATCACTATCAATTGCAGGATTATTTTCTTTATCACTAATGGCTCAACCACCAAAAGGTGATGCTAATAAAGGAATGACTTTTGGAGAAAAAATTAATGCTGAAGGCTCTATCAGTTCTGATGAGTTGATAAAGAAACTTGATAAAGAGAATAAATTAGAAGTAAAGGTTGAAGGTGAAGTTGCACAAGTTTGCACAGCTGAAGGTTGTTGGTTAAAAATGAAAACAGCTACAGGAACAATGATGGTTAAAATGAAAGACCACAAATTCCTCGTGCCACTATCAATGAATGGTAAAACAATTGTTGTAAAAGGTACTGCTGAAAAAAAAGTTACAAGCGTTGAAATGTTAAAACATTATGCAGAAGATGCTGGTAAATCAAAAGAAGAAATTGAAGCAATTAAAGAGCCTAAGCAAGAAGTGGTTTTACAAGCTACAGGTATCGTAGTTACTAAATAATCTACCATCTAATCACACAATATAAAAAACGACCTGATAGTAACATTACTTTAAGGTCGTTTTTTATTTTTAATAATTACATCAAATAAATGAAACAAGTAAAGGCATTTTTTCAAATAGCTCGTTGGCAAAATTTGCTATTCATTGCTGTCACACAATGTCTGTTTCACTTTTGCATTTTAGCACCTAACCTATCTTCAGTTGGTTTAAAGCCACAGGTTTCTAGCTATTATTTATTACTAATAATATTTGCATCCATCGTTATCGCAGGAAGTGGTAATATTATCAATGATTATTTCGATTTAAACATTGATAAAATAAACAAACCCGATAAACTTATTGTTGATAAATACATTTCAAGAAGATGGGCAATCTTCTGGCATTTACTGCTTAGTGTTACTGGCATTATGTGCAGTGTTTATGTAGGAATGAGGCTGAATTTATTTTGGCTGGGGGTTGCTAATTCATTTTGTGTGTTATTACTTTTTATTTATTCTGCATCATTAAAAAAACAGTTTTTAATTGGCAATATTGTAGTGTCTTCATTAACATCTTGGGTGGTTATGGTATTGATTTTGCCTGAGTATGAAGCTCTCAATAAAACCTCCATCCAAACACTTGAAGCATATTACAAAATTTTAAGAATTGGCATTCTATACGCCTCGTTTTCATTTATTATTTCTGTTATAAGAGAAGTAATAAAAGATATGGAAGATATAGATGGCGACAGAAAAAATGGCTGCAAAACAATGCCGATAATTTGGGGCTTAAATGCAACCAAAGTTTTTGTTGCAGTGTGGTTAATTGTATTGATTGGTGTAGTGTCTATTGCACAACTCTATGTAGTAAGATTCAAGTGGTGGATTAGCATTTTGTATGCTTTTATTTTTATTGTAGCACCGTTAGTTTTCATCTTTAAAAAATTAATTAAAGCCCAATCTACAAAAGACTTTCACAAACTTAGCAGCCTTGTTAAATGGGTAATGTTAAGTGGTATTTTATCAATGATTTTCTTTTGGATTTATGAAAGATAATTGACCACATAGGCACATAGTTAACAGCGTTTTTCCCATTAAACAAATCATCAACCTCAACTCGCAGTCAGCCTATTTAACCAATCAACAGTTCAATCAATTAACCAATCAACACTATGCTTATTCTTGCATCTCAATCTCCACGTCGTAAACAATTATTAGAGTGGGCAGAAATTAAATTTGAAGTAATTATTGCCAATACCGATGAAACTTACCCAAGCGATTTAGGCATTGAAGAAGTGCCTGTGTTTATTGCTAGGGAGAAGGCAAAAGCAGTTGCAAGTAACTTATTAAATAATACAAAAAAAATACTAGCTGCCGATACGATTGTTGTGATTAATGGAGAGGTTATTGGCAAACCCCAAAGCCGTGAACAAGCAATTGAGTTCTTACAAAAATTATCTGGCAACCAACATCAGGTAATTACTGGTGTTGTTATTTTAGATGGTGAAAAAGAAACTGCATTTGCAGATATTACAAGTGTAACTTTTCATTCGTTAACTACAGAGCAAATTGAGTTTTATGTGGATGAATACAAGCCCTACGATAAAGCTGGTGCTTATGCCATTCAAGAATGGATTGGTGTTGTGGGTATTAAAAATATTAATGGAGATTTTTATAATGTAATGGGATTACCAGTTAGCCGTGTGGTGCAGGCGTTGGATGTATTGTAAATAAGTTTGATACGCACAAAACTTTAACAAATCTATACAACTTATCTGCTTATTTTAGTTCCAAAAATTATTAGTTATGCAATCTAAAATTAATAACTGCTTCAAAATTCTTTTCGTGTTTATTGTTGTTGTTTCTTGTGGAAAGAGTAAGGAAGATGAGGAGTTGTTTGAGGAGTTGAATTTGGCTTTAGAAAGTTCAAATAATGCTATTGATGCAAAATCACGTGATTTTTTGTTTGAAATGAACGAAAAAATAAAAGATGCAAAAACTCACGACCACGCTGCATTTTGGAAACCAAAAACAGACTCAATTGATAAATTTTCTGCAGAGTTAATTGCTTACATTAATTCATTAAAAAATAGAGTCTCAAGCAAATTGACTGAACAAGACTTAAAAAAATTGCATAAAGAACTAATCAATTATAAGCAAAAAATGCAGCAATTGGATTCTGATATGTATAACGATTTATCAAAAAATATTCAAATAACTACAGAGGTTAAAAATTCTAAAGAACAAACTGAGATTGAGTTTTGCAAATCATTCAACACTTCATCACAATTATTAAATTTAGAGATTTGTAAAAATCGCATTATGAAAATAAAAGCTTTTTTAATTGAATATTGTGATGTCCAAACAACATCCACAAGTTTTACTTTTGACTCTTTTCAAGCTATTGCAGCACAAAATTCAACGCATTTCAGACCATATGAAACACTAGAAATCACAGCAGGTATTGGTGTATTTTCAAAAACTCAAATGCCACTAATTACAGTAGATGGCAAACCAATTCTGTTAAATGCCGAAGGAGTTGCAGAATACAAAACAAAAGTTTCGGGCGAAAAAGGGAAATTTAGCAAGCTAGTAAAGATTGAATACAGAAAACCTGATGGAACATCGGGTTCTGTTGAAAAAGAAATCATCTATACAGTTGATGAATAGCCACGAATGCACAAATAAAAAATAATAAAACTTATTCGTGCATTCGTGGCAACAATCCTCAAATAACAAATCTTCAAATCTCAAATCTTCTTTTCTTTGCAATCTAAATTTTAACGATATGAATTTTGGATATTTCAGTTACCCAACACCACCAAACGAAACAGTTTTAAACTATGCACCTAATAGTGCCGAAAAAATAAACCTTAAAAAAGTGCTTGCCGAATTGAAATCTCAAGAAATTGATATTCCAATGTACATAGGCAACAAAGAAGTAAGAACAAATAAAAAAGTGGCTATTCGTCCGCCACACGAAACCAAACATACACTTGGTTATTTTAGTGCAGGCGATGAAAGTCACGTTAAACAAGCTATTGAAGCAGCACTTGCTGCCAAAGCATCTTGGGAAAATATGAGTTGGGAAAATCGTGCTGCTATCTTTTTAAAAGCTGCTGATTTATTGGCTACAAAGTATCGTGGACACATTAATGCAGCAACAATGCTTGGGCAAAGTAAAAATGCCTATCAGGCAGAGATTGATGCAAGTTGCGAGTTGATAGATTTCCTACGTTTTAATGTTCATTTTTTAAGTGAAATTTATAAGCAACAACCAGTATCATCTCCTGGAATGCACAACAGAATGGAGTGGCGTGCATTGGAAGGATTTGTTCTTGCAGTAACTCCTTTTAACTTTACAGCTATTGGTGGCAATTTACCAACAAGTGCTGCAATGTGTGGCAATGTGGTAGTTTGGAAACCTGCTAATACACAAATTTATTCTGCTCAAATGTTTATGAGAGTGTTGAAAGAAGCTGGTTTGCCAGATGGTGTTATTAATTTAATTTACGTTGATGGACCAACAATTGGCAAAGTTTGTTTTAGCCACAAAGACTTTGCTGGCGTGCATTTCACAGGAAGTACAGGTGTGTTTAACAGTATGTGGAAGACGATTGGCGAGAATATGAAACTATACAAATCTTACCCAAGAATTGTTGGCGAAACTGGTGGTAAAGATTTTGTGATTGCACATAAAAGTGCGGACGTTGACACTGTTGTAACAGCATTATTGCGTGGAGCTTTTGAATATCAAGGACAAAAATGTAGTGCTGCTTCTCGTGCTTATATTCCTTCAAATATTGCAGCACAAGTAAAAAAGAAATTGGTTGCTGGTGTTGAAAGTATGAAGATGGGAACAACAGAAGATTTTACCAACTTTATTAATGCTGTGATTGATGAAAAAAGTTTCAACAACATTAAAGCATATATTGACAAAGCAAAGCGTAGTAAAAATGCTTCTATTTTAGTGGGTGGAAAATGTGATAGTAAAGAAGGATGGTTTGTGCAACCAACCATTATAGAAACTACTGATTCTAAGTTTACAACAATGTGTGAGGAGATTTTTGGACCCGTTTTAACGATTTATATTTATCCTGCAAATGAGTTTGATAAAGCAATGGAATTGGTTGATACCACTTCGCCTTATGCTTTAACTGGAGCTGTAATTGCAACAGATAGAAGTGTTATAGATGCAGCAACAGCAAGGCTTAGACATAGTGCAGGCAATTTTTATATTAACGATAAACCAACAGGTGCTGTTGTGGGCCAACAACCATTTGGAGGTGCAAGAGGTAGTGGTACAAATGATAAAGCTGGTAGTATGATTAATTTGTATCGTTGGTTAAGTGCAAGAACAATCAAAGAGACTTTTAATGCTGCTGTTGATTATAGATATTCGTTTTTACAAGAAGCATAAAACGATGTACAATTTTAGAATTACGATTTATTAAAATATTTATTGATGAAAAAAATTGCAGTTTGCTTAGCACTATTTATTTGTTTCAAAACTTCTTTTGCACAAGAAAAAAAAGGTGGTTTTGATTTTAATAAAATGTTTGCAGGTGGTTCTGTAGTTTTAGGCTATGGAGCTGGAAACACTAGCAGATTTACAATAGGTGGTAATCCTGAAATTGGGTACTCTATATTCAAAAACGTTGATTTGGGAGTTTGTGGTAATTATATTTACACAAGCTCTAACACCAAATATGAAACAACGAGTGGTATTAGCACAGAAAAAATAAGATTAACATTATCTGGTTTAGGAGTTTTTACAAGGCTGCATATAACCGATGAACTTTTCATTCAGCTTCAGCCAGAGTTTAATACAATCAAATACAAAAGATTTCAAGAAAATCCTGATATAACAATTGAAGAAGGTAATTACCCATCTTCTAGTTTTCTTATTGGTGCAGGTTTTGGAACACATGAAGTTGGTGTAATAAATTTTTTTACTGTTATCTTGATTGATTTACAAAAGGATTTATACTCCCCATATAGAACATATTCTGGTGACATTTCGCCAATTATTAGAAGTGGGTTCAACTTTTATTTTGGTAAAAAAAAGAAATAATATGTTGACTTATTCTAAAAGAAATGGGCTTTTGTAAATTTACAAAAGCCCATTTCTTTTAAGTTTATAATTGTTTAGAATAGCCCAAATAATTGGCTATCAATTCTGCTAATAATTTCTCCAAGATGCTCTTCGTTTTCCCCAAATTTATTCTTATCAACATCAATAACAAGTAAAGCTCCTTCTTTATATCCATCAATCCATTTGTTATAATACTCGTTTAATTTTTTAAGATAATCAAGGCGAATATTCTCTTCATAATCTCTTCCTCTTTTTTGTATTTGTGATACCAACGTTGGAACAGATGCTTTCAAATAAATCAATAAATCTGGTGGTTGCACCATTGTTTTTAAAGTTTGAAAGAAAGTATAATAGTTATCAAAATCTCTTTTTAACATCAAACCCATATCGTGCAAATTGGGAGCAAAAATATTTGCATCTTCATAGATAGTTCTGTCTTGAATAACAGTTTCAGTGCCGTGTTGAATTTCTAATAACTGGTTCAATCTGCTATTCAAAAAATAAATTTGCAGGTTAAAACTCCAACGAGGCATATCGTCGTAAAAATCCATTAAATAAGGATTATGATCTACATCTTCAAACTGTGGAATCCATTTATAGTGCTTACTCAACATCTCTGTTAAAGTTGTTTTTCCTGCTCCAATGTTTCCAGCAATTGCAATGTGTTTTGGTTTTTTTATTTTTGACATTTTTATAAAGTACGATTTACGAAGTACTAAGTACGAATTTATATCTGAGAAATTATTTTCAAATTAACAACTTATCACTAATCATTATCCCAATACAGCTTTTCTAACCAATTTAATTGTTTCACTTGCACTAGCTCTTGCTTTATCTGCACCTTGCTTCATAATTGATTCTAACTGTTCAATATTATTTTGCAAATCAGTAGCCTTTTCTCTAATTGGCTTAATAAAATTAACCATATCCTCAGCCAATTGCTTTTTCATATCTCCATATCTAATTAAACAGTTACCTAAAGAACTATTATTAAAATCATCATTAAATTTTTGCACAGTATCTGTAGTACTAACAAGATTCATCAAAGTAAAAAGGTTCTCTATATAATCTGGTTTTGTAGCATTGGTTTGTTCAGGCCCTTGATCAGTCTTGGCTTTCATTATCTTTTTTCTAATCAAATCATCTTCGTCTGCAAGATATAAAGTTGATAATTGATTTTCACTTTTGCTCATTTTTCCATTACCATCCAAACTCATTATTTTAACCAATTGTTCGCCATAATTAAATCCATAAGGCTCTGGAAAAACTTCTCCATAACGATGGTTGAAACGCTGAGCAAAATTTCTTGCCATCTCCATATTCTGCTCTTGATCTTTACCAACAGGCACTTTAACAGCACGATGAATTAATATATCAGCAGCTTGTAACACAGGATAGGTAAGCAATCCAGCATTTACATTATCTGGCTGCGTTCTTACTTTATCTTTAAAAGTTGTTGTTTTTTCAAGTTCCCCTTTATACGCCAACATATTCAAATAAAGATATAACTCAGCAATTTCAGGCACATCACTCTGCACGTAAAAAGCAGCTTTTCCAGGATCAACTCCACAAGCAATATTTTCCGCAACAACTCTACGAACAGCAGTTTTCAATTCTTTTGTGTCTGGGTGTGTAGTTAATGAATGCCAATTAGCAACAAAAAAGTAACAATCATAATCGTCTTGCATACGAACATAATTTCGCATTGCACCAAAATAATTTCCTAAATGTAGAAAACCTGTTGGTCTAATTCCACTTAAAACAACCTCTTTTGTCATAGCTGCGAATATAGGTTTTGGGTTTCAGTTGAAGTTTAATTATTCCTTTTTTATTTCAATCTAAATCAAAAAAATATTTTTAATAAAATATTTTTCAATAAATAGATGTACAAACATCTATTTTCCTTATTTTTACAATCTCATAAAAAAAACTAAAATTAAAAAAGTATGAAAAAAGTATTTGTAGCTTGTGCTAGCTTAGTGGCAATGGCAAGTGTTGTAGCATTTACACCAGTTGTAAAAGGTGGAGAGCCTGTAAATTTTTCTGTTGATGCAAAAAATTCAAAAGTGGATTTTAGTGGTAGCAAAAAAGGTGGATTTCACCCAGGTTATTTTGCAGTTAAAGAAGGTAATGTTGCAGTTTCTGGTGGAAAAATTGTTGGTGGTAAATTTACTATTGACGTTGCTGGAGTTAAAGTAACTGATGGTGCTGGAGAAAAATTAGAAGGTCATTTAAAAGCTCCTGATTTTTTTGATGCAGCAAAATTTACTGATGCAACCTTTGAAATTACAAGTGTAAATTATAGTGATGCTAACAATGCACAAATCACCGGTAATTTAACTTTAAAAGGTGTTAAAGCAGAAATTAAATTTGATGCAAAAATTAGAGAAGTAAGCGAAACAAAAGTTTTTGCTGAAGCTTTCTTTTCTTTAGACAGAACAAAATTTGGTATTCTTTATGGTGCTGGAATGGTTTCTAACGATGTGCAAATTGGTGTACATTTATTTGCAGGAAAATAATTTAATCTAATTTATTTTACAGAAAGAGGCAGTCATTTATTTGACTGCCTCTTTCTATTTATTCCTATAAAAATCTATTCTCTATGCTTGTGCTGTTGGTCCACCAAAATTCATTGGAATTTCAATTTGCTCAAGGTCTTTAATGGGTCCATTTGCAGCTTCGTAGCGTTGAATATTTTCTACCATTGCTTTCATAAAACGTTTTGCGTGCATTGGTGTAAAAATGATTCTGCTTTTCACCTTACTTTTTGGTGTGTTAGGCATTACACTCACAAAATCTATCACAAACTCTGCGTGGCTGTGTGTAATAATTGCAAGATTTGCATAATTACCATCTGCCATTTCTTCACTAATTTCAATATTTAATTGATTGTTGTTTTGTTGTTCTTCCATTTTTAAAGATTAATTATTTATTACT
This sequence comes from Chitinophagaceae bacterium, assembly GCA_025363355.1. Lineage (GTDB taxonomy): Bacteria > Bacteroidota > Bacteroidia > Chitinophagales > Chitinophagaceae > CAIVPM01. Next base: position 11,155 of record JANYEB010000204.1, read on the forward strand.
GATTATTGTTTAAACAATTTGTAAACATTACAAATATAGTTGTAGTGCTTATATAGCAAAGTTTCTTTAACATTGTGGCAAGTTTTAACATTAAAGACAAAGCATTTATGTTGCAGTTTATTCTTTTAAATTTTCATTGGAGCCAGTTATTACAACCTCAATTCTATATAGAACATGGCGGTTTGTGGCTTTTATTATTTGTTGTATTTGCAGAAACTGGCTTGTTTGCTGGTTTCTTTTTACCGGGCGATAGTTTGTTGTTTGTAGCAGGTATTTATAACAGAGAATTAATTACAAATTATTTCCCTTTTGTTGAAAACGAGTATATGCAATTAATGGTTTTATGGTTGCTAATTTCTATTGCAGGCATTATTGGGAATAGTGTTGGCTATTGGTTTGGCAGAAAAGTAGGTCCTGCAATGTATGGCTGGAAAGAAAATATTTTGTTCAAAAGAAAATACTTAGAACAAGCCCACGATTTTTACGAAAAACATGGTGTTGGATTTATTGTATTTGCAAGGTTTCTTCCTATAGTAAGAACTTTTGCACCAATAGTTGCAGGCATTGTTGCAATGGATAAAAAGAAGTTTTCATTCTATAATATTATTGGCAGTGTTGCTTGGGTTTTTAGTATGCTGTTTGCTGGGCATTTTTTACAAAAGTGGATAATGAATCAATTTAATTTTGATTTAAAACAACATCTTGAAATAATAGTAATTGGAATTGTTTTGGTAACAACTGCACCAGTTATTATTAAACTAATTACCGGAAAGAAGAAAGCATAGTTATGAATCCCCAAAAAAAAGAAATTAGTGTATTCTCACTGCCAGTAATCGTTGGTGCATTAGGCTTTTTTGTCGATATATACGATTTACTTGTTTTTAATATTGTAAGAAAATCAAGCTTAAAAGAACTAGGATTAAACAGTGATGCAATTACAAGCACTGGAGAAAATATTCTTAATTGGCAAATGTTAGGGTTAGCTATAGGGGGCATTTTGTGGGGAATGATGGGGGACAAAAAAGGAAGAAAGTCTGTGCTATTTGGTTCAATTCTTATTTACTCACTAACAACTATTGCAAATGGTTTTGTAACCGATGTAACAACTTATACAATTCTTAGATTCATTGCTGGACTTGGGCTTGCAGGCGAACTTGGTGCAAGCATTACATTAACCAGCGAAATGCTACCAAAAGAAAAAAGAGGTATTGCTGCCGCAATTATTGCAACAAGTGGTGTAATGGGAACAATTACAGCTTATATTGTTCACACAGCCAGTCACGAGAATTGGCGTTTATGCTATTTTATAGGCGGTGGAATGGGTTTACTGCTGTTACTACTAAGAGTGAGAGTACTTGATAGTAGAATGTATGATGCTGCGAAAAAAGGTGATTTGCAAATGGGCAAATTCAGTATGTTTTTAACAAACAAAGAAAGGTTTTTTCGTTTTCTTAAATGCATTTTAATTGGCTTGCCTGTTTGGTATGTAATAGGCGTTCTTATAAGCTTTTCAGACCAATTTGCTGACAAATTCCACATTACAAATTTTGATCAACGCAAAGCATTAATGCTGCAATATGTTGGTCTCGCGTTTGGCGATATGTTTGCTGGCTTTTTTAGCAATTATATCAAAAGCAGAAAAAAAACATTATTAATTTATTACATACTTCTCTCTGTTTGTATTTTTTGTTTTTTCTTTTTAAAAGGTGGTGGCAATGCAACTAATATGTATATATTTTGTGTGTTATTGGGTTTTTGCTCAGGCATTTCTGTTTTGTATATCACGATGAGTGCAGAAAGTTTTGGAACTAACTTAAGAGCCACGGCAGCTATCTCAATCCCTAATCTTGTAAGAGGATTTCTATTGCCGATTTCTTTCTTGTTTAAGTTTTTAAGAAGTGATATTTTCTTCTCTCCAAAAGATGAAAATGGATATATAACTGCTGCTTGGATTGTTGGAATTATTGTAATGATTACTGGCTTTATAGCTGCAATTAGAATGAAAGAAACTTTTGGCAAAGACCTTGATTTTGTTGAGAAATAATTAAAATTCATACGTGCCTAACAACGACCTTTTATATCAAATATCATTAACACTTGCAAATGGTATAGGTGCTGTGCAAGCAAGGCTTTTATTGGAACATTTTAAAACCGCCGAAGCTATTTTCAAAGCAAAAAAAAAAGAGCTTAGTTTGATTGAAGGCATAGGAGAAATTAGGGCTTCGCAAATAAAAGCATTTGATAATTTTAGTGAGGCTGAAGATGAAATTGCTTTCATAGAAAAACATCATATTCAAGCATTATCTATTACAAATAAAGATTATCCGCAAAAATTATTGCACTGTTATGATGCACCAACAATGTTGTATTACAGAGGTACTGCTGACTTAAATAATCAAAAATCAATTAGCATTATTGGCACAAGAACCAATACAGACTATGGTAAGCAAATAACAGAAAAAATTATTGAAGAACTACAGCAACATAACGTTACAATCGTTAGTGGCCTCGCTTTTGGCATTGATGCTATTGCACATAAAGCAGCAGTAAAAAATCAACTTCCTACAATTGGTGTTCTTGCACACGGATTAGATTCTATTTATCCCATACAGCATAAATCTCTAGCAAAAGAAATGCTTTTAAACGGTGGGTTATTAACTGAATTTAGAAAAAATACCAAGGCTGACAAACATAATTTTCCAAGAAGAAATAGAATTGTTGCAGGTATGACAAATGCGACTATTGTTATTGAAAGTTCTGATAAGGGGGGAAGTATGATTACTGCCGAACTTGCCTATAATTATAATAGAGATGTGTTTGCAGTGCCTGGAAAAATTACAGATTCAAAAAGTAGTGGTTGCTTAAAACTAGTTCAACAAAATAAAGCAGCGTTGTTTACAAGTGTTGAACAAATGCTGGAAGAGTTAGGTTGGCAACAAAAAACTAAAAGCACGAAAAAGCAAAGAGAACTATTTGTAGAGTTGTCAGATGATGAAAGAATAGTAGTTGATATTATTAAAGAAAAAGATGCTGTGGGTATTGATGAAATTTTTCTAAAATCCAATCTTAGCAGCAGTTCTGTGGCTTCTGCAATATTAACATTAGAACTTCAAAATGTTTTAATATGTATGCCAGGTAAAATGTATAAACTAGCCTAATTTACTTAACAATTTTTTTATCAAACCAAACAGGTGTGGCATCAATTGGGTTTGCATTATAGTTAATAAACAACTCCTCGCCTGCTTGAATATCTTTTACAGTTGTAATTTTTATAGTTTCATAATCATAATCCATTTCATAATCACAATTAGAATTATAGCTATGGTTATACATAGAAATATAGCCCATTCCTAAAGCTCTTTTCTTTTTAGTTTTCCCCCACTCAAAAAAATAATTAAACAATAAAGTTTTCTCTGCCGCTTCAACTTCCTTTACAGGAAAAACTAGAACAGGAGATATTTCAATAACTGTATTTGCTTTAATTTTTTCACTTGTAAAAACGCCTCTTCCTCTAGTTTCAGAAAGAGCAACAGTAAGGCTTGGTAAAATCATTTTAATAAATAGTTGCCACAAAAATAGAGATTCGTGATGTAAGATTTCAGATATATCAAATTCAATAAAAAATTTACTAATTATGCTTTACAACATCTGGGAATATGTAGAAAATTGCATTAGTATAAGGTGTAATACTAGTAGGTGTGGTTAACACTACACTATATATTCCTTTGCTGTCAATTGTTACACCTTTTCTATAGCTGCTTGTT